>JAUXHH010000051.1 GCA_030621655.1 Desulfobacterales bacterium | reverse complement strand
TGGCTACGATCCGACTTGGAGGCGACCGGCTTTGAGGTTGTGCTTGTGCGTTCTTCCCTTCTGGGAGCATTGAAAAAGATGCTGCCGCAGCTGGATATTCGACGGGTGCTTTTTGAAAGCCATTACCTGCTGCATGCTACGGCAGTAAAACTTATAGATATGGGCCAAAAACAGAATATAGGAATGATACCAGCCAGCGGTATGGTTGAAAAGCTGCGGACAGTAAAATCAGCAGATGAGATTAAAAAGATTCGGCAGGCTGTTGGCTTAAATGAGTTGGTTTTTCAGGAAATTTATCAGAATTTAATTCCGGGGCAAACAGAAAGAGAGGTAGCCATTGCCATAGAGTCGGCCATGATGCGCAAAGGCGCTGAAGAGCCGGCATTTCCCACTATTGTCGCTGCCGGCCCCAATGCAGCGGTACCGCACGCGATACCGACAGAAAGGGCCATAAAAGAAGGGGAAACAGTAATTATTGATATGGGGTTGAAGCTGAACGGCTACTGCTCAGATATGACCCGAACCGTGGTGCTGGGAAAACCCGATAAGCGCACAAAAGAAACCATAAGGCTGGTCCGCAAAGCCCAGCGGGCAGCTCTCAAAACCATCAAGGCCGGTATACCGGCCAGGGAGGCTGACAGGGCTGCCAGGAAAATAATTATAGATGCCGGTTTTGGTAAATATTTCGGGCATGGTCTAGGCCATGGAGTAGGCCTGGCAGTACATGAACCGCCCTCCCTTAACAGGATGCGCAGAAATAAACTCCAGGCAGGCATGGTCGTGACGGTGGAGCCGGGCATCTATCTTCCAGGCTGGGGCGGGGTGCGGTTGGAAAACATGGTTGTGGTTGAAGAGGAAGGCTGTACAGTCCTCAATCAGGATAAAACCTTTCTTGACCTGTAGCCTGAATCCGTGAGCCGTCGGATATATCCCAGATTCAGGTAAGCACCCTTAAAAACAGGGCATAAACGAGCAAAGCGAGACTCCGAGTAGTTTTTCGTCATGGATTCAGGGGTAAATATAAATCTTTAAACATGGCAGAAAAAACACCATGAAAAAACATTTTGTTCTCGACACAAACGTTCTTCTGCATAATGCAGATGCAATCTCATCTTTCGCCGATAATATTGTGGTTCTGCCCATGACAGTTATTGAGGAACTGGACAAATTCAAATCGCGCAATGATGAGTTGGCCAGAAACGCCCGGCAGATAATTCGCGACCTGGATAAACTGCGATCCCGGGGACACCTCGGCGATGGAGTGACCATGGAAAATGATGGTTTGCTTAAAATATTCATTGAAGGGGAAGATACCGCTATAAAGGGCATGGATATGTCTATCCCGGATAACCGTATTCTTGCAGTAGCCCATTATTTAAAAGTCAAGGGCGAGAAGGTCATTTTTGTCTCAAAGGATATAAATGCCAGGCTGAAAGCAGACGCTTTAGGCATCGAGGTTATGGATTTTGAAAAGCAGACTGTTAATTTTGACGAACTGTTTTGCGGCCACCGGGAGATAAACGTTGCTTCAACGATCGTTGATGAATTTTTTCGGGAAGACTTGTATGTGCTTGAAGGGCATAATTTTTTCCCCAACGAATTTGTCCTTTTGGTTGATGAGAATAACGAGAAGCACACCGGCATAGGCAGGGCTCTTGATCAAAAGACTATTGGTCACCTGAACTCGAACTTTGACAGCGCCTGGAATACAAGATCCCGCAGCAAGGAACAGCGTATGGCTTACGAATTGCTGCTGGACCCAACTGTTGAGCTGGTGACCCTGGTGGGCCAGGCAGGGACCGGCAAAACATTACTGGCCCTGGCAGCAGGCCTGGAAATGGTTCTGCACCAGAAGCAGTATGAGCGGCTTCTGGTTTCAAGGCCGATTATTCCTCTCGGTAAAGATCTTGGGTATATGCCTGGCACAAAGGATGAAAAATTGACGGTTTGGATGCAGCCGATCTTTGATAACCTGACCTTTTTAATGGGAGGTTCAAAGGAGAATGATGATAATGGACAGTCAGTGCGGAATAAGGTTGAAAAACTACTCACGGACAATACGCTTGAACTTGAGGCGCTGAGTTACATTCGGGGTCGTTCAATTCCCCGGCAGTATATTGTTGTAGATGAGGCACAGAACCTGACCCCCCATGAGGTGAAAACTATTGTCAGTCGGGCGGGAGAGGGCACTAAAATTGTTCTCACTGGAGATCCATACCAGATAGACAATCCATACCTCGATGCGCGGAGCAACGGCTTGTCATATAGTGTAGAACGCTTGAAAGATCAACAGATCCATGGCCATGTAACTTTGATGAAAAGCGAGCGGAGCACCCTGGCTGGAATAGCGGCAGAGTATCTATAGAGAGGCGTACATGAGACAGTATGTAATAGACCAGCTCAGCAGAGAGGAACGGGCAAACATTGAAAGCTATTTGAAAAGGACGCTGAAACCTGGTCCTGTGGACGGTTTGTACTGGATTGAGGTGCCTGAGGATTTACTCAGTGGAGACCAGTTAGGGCATGAGGCTTGCGGCCCCTTTTTCTTTGCGGTTGAACTGGAAGCAGAGTCGGCCTGTTTTGAATTGTTGATCCGCAGCCAGTCAAACCTGCACTGCTCCTGTATAGCACATGCATCACCGGCACAACGTGATTTTGTGCTTCGGTTCGTGGATCAGATGTTGGAAGAGGAACAGATACAGGCTTGATGTCGAGCCGCACCTTTCAGCAGACCCTTAATATCTCATCAAGTTCCGTAACCCCCTGGAAGACCTTTGTCACCGCATCCATCCGCAAGGTGCGCATGCCGTTTTCCATCGCCATCTGCCTTAATTCTTCTATAGAGGCCTTTTCTTTAATGCCTTTCTTAATCCTGTTTGTGTTTTCGAGCATTTCAAAAATTGCCGTCCGGCCCCGATAGCCAATTTGGTCACATTCCTTGCAGCCTGTCCTTTGCTTGAAGGCCTGTTTTTCTGTAGCCATGCCATGTTTTTCAAACCATTCAGCCCCGTATGCCATTTTCAGCTTCTCAAATTGTTCTTTATTCGGCTTAAAGCTTTTCCCGCATTTTTTACAGAGCTTTCGTACCAGGCGCTGGGCAATAACCGCTGCAAGGGCCTCGGAAAAACTTATACGATCCATTCCCATCTCTACCAGACGGACAAGGGTTTCCGGGGCATTGTTTGTATGAAGCGTGGAGAAAACAACATGGCCGGTAAGGGAAGCCTCGATTGCTGTTTTGGCTGTTTCCTGGTCGCGCATCTCACCGATCATTATGACATCCGGGTCGGAGCGCAGGAATGAGCGGAGTGCTTCCTGGAAGGTAAAACCTATCTTGGCGTTAACCTGGACCTGCCTCAGTCCCTTCTGGGTAATTTCCACCGGATCTTCAGCAGTCCATATTTTGCGATCCGGTGTATTGATGTAGCTTAAGGCAGAATGCAGAGTCGTGGTTTTGCCTGAACCTGTAGGCCCCACACAGAGAATCATGCCGGCCGGTCTGGAAACAACATCTTCGAAAACTTTTTGGTCTCGAGGAGAAAAGCCGATGCCCTTAAGAGGTATAGGCTCTGATTTTGACAGAACACGCAAAACAGCATCTTCGTTGCCGCCAACGGTGGGTGTGGTTTCCACCCTGTATTCAATTTTTTTATCCATATAGCGGATGACGATCTTGCCGCTCTGGGGTTTACGGCGTTCGGTAATATCCAGATTGGACATAATTTTTAATCGGGACAGCAGGGCTTTTTTGTAACCGGCCGGCACCTCATGGCTGAGATGACAGAGGCCGTCGACCCGATAGCGAACGGCAAGGGGGTCTCTTCCTGTCCCCGGCTCAAGGTGTATGTCCGAAGCATCTTTTTTGTAAGCATTAATGAGTATTTTATTAACCAGCTTGATGATCTGCGAATCTGTTTCATCAACAAATGAGGTGTCAGAAGCATCTTCAACCGCCACCACATCTTCGGTCATTTCTCCAATGATATCTTCCACCTTTTCTTCATCTCTGGTGTAGTACTTTTCGATGGCGGCGGCTATTTGTCCAGAAGGTGCAACCACAAACTTGATCCTGCGGTTGGTTATAAAGCGCAGGGTGTCGCCTAGCTCTGCGTGTTCAGCAGGGTTTGAGGTGGCAATCAGCAGGTGGTCGCCCTTGTCGGCTATTGGCAGTATCTTCATTTGTGTTACAAGTGCCAGGGGCATTGCGTGTAAAGCCTCATTGCTGGGCTCCATATCATCAAGATTGACAAAGTCCAGCTGGAATTTGATTGCTAATGCCGACAAAAGCTGGTCTGCGTTGATATGATTTCGCTCAACAAGGAGGGCGCCGATTTTTTTGTTTTTTTCTATGACCTGCTGGGCAATTGCGTCTTCAAGTTGTTCCTGTGTAACAAGCTTTGAGGCTATAAGTATATCACCGACACGGGCTGTGGAAGGAATTCTACCTGCTTTCTGCATCTTGCGGATTACCTGTTCAATTTTTTCCTGGTTCAGGTTATGCCTCTGGGCGATAGTCTCGCCTATTCTTTTTTTCTTGATGTTGTTGTAATCCCGGATGACCTCCTCGAGCGTCTCACGGGATACCATTCCCTGTTCTTCCAGGATGGTACCGAGAAAGTTGAGCTGGCGGCGTGACTTGACACCAAGGTTGGTAAAGAAGGCAGAGCGATATGGGTTGTCCAGGTCAAGATAAGATCCATAAAAGCCGGTCTGGAAAGGCTGATTTTGGGCAATCCTTACTAAATGCTGGGAGCCGGCGAGGGTTTCAATTTCCATAAGATCATGGGAGTTTTCCAGCGTATTCAGATGGTTAGGGTCATCTTTTAGCTGAATGCAGCACACTTCCAAAAGTGGATATATTTTTTTATTGCCGTTTCTTGCCAGGGTAACCTCAATTTCATTTTCTTCAGGAAGAAAAGGGCGGTTGAGAGTCGCTGTCTCTTTACCGGCTAATAACTCCAAAAGAAGTTCCGGGTCTGCAGGTTTGTTTTTGGAAACAGCAGTAGTTTTTTTCAGGGTGTTTTCTTTTTGTTTGGCTGACATTCGGTTACCTTAACTATTTGAAGTTGTATTTGAAAATCGTTCGACACCAGAGTATTTAGTTTATTTTTAATAAAATTTCATTAACTATGGAATGCAAGAATAAATTGTTTTTTTATGCATCATTAATTGCAATATCGGCTATTATCCCGAATAACGACAAAAAGTAACAGGGCACAGCCGGTTTCAGGTAATTTTCCGTCACGGATTCCGGATAATAAAAGCAGGCTGCAATTTCCGGCAATGTGACAGGGTTAGACAATGAAGGAGCAGATCGCAGTAAAATGAAGAACTGCACACTAAAAACAAACAAAATTTTATTGTCAGCAATAGCACTTCTGCTCTGCATCATGCTGAATTTTGGCCTTTGGTAGTATGTTCAATGCGGGCCGGCGTATCAAATAAGTGGGTTTTACTTAGGGGCAACGCCTGAAACGTTTAATATTAAAGTAGAAACCGATCCGCTGCTGGAAGAAAAATATTATGAAGTTGAGACAAACGATGTGCTTCTTTTCTTTGTAAAAGTGCGGGGCACATTACGGTTGTATCGAATAGTCAAAGAGCAAGCCATAAAACCCGATAATGTATAATTCACTCAGGCTTTAATTGGGCTGCAAAGCCATAGTTGAGAAATTTAAAATGTTGGGTCTTTTCCGGCGAAAGTCTCTTGTCCTAATTGCAGTCTCGCGCTATCTTCTATGCGTCAGTTTTGAAAGTCTTGCAGCAAGGACAAACATTACTGCTTAACCGTTTGATTTTTTAGGATATTTTTCGTCTGTAATTATGTATATCGACTGAACGAGGGCCCTAATGCATATCACACATTTATACCGGCAGGTTAACAACCAAATGGAGTTCTGTTTTAATATTGAAACGACAGAGCCTTTGACTGATAAAGAAATATCCAGGCTGCAGTTTCTGCTTGCTGATGGGTTTATTCAGGAAACAGTCAGCGCCGGACCATATTTCAACCCTTCGGAAAAGGAGGTGGTGGAGCTGGGACCCCGGTTGAATTTTGCCACTGCCTGGTCTTCTAATATGGTGTCAATCTGCCGCGCCACGGGCCTTAACAAGGTAAACCGCATAGAACGGTCCAGGAGGTATCTCCTGGAAAAACCTGTAGACCGTAATCAGTTTATTGCTGAACACCATGACCGCATGACCGAGTGTCTCTACCCTGAGCCGCTTTCAACTTTTGAGACAGGCATTATCCCCGAGAAAAATTATGAAGTTGCTCTCATGGAAAAAGGTCCGTCGGCCCTTGAAGAAATACCCGGCATTTCAATGGATGAATGGGATAGAAATTTTTACTACGACTACTTTGTCAAAAAGCATGGCCGTAACCCAAGCATTGTTGAAATTATGGATTTAAACAATGCCAACAGTGAACATTCCCGGCACGGTTTTTTCAGGGGTAAGCATGTTATTGATGACAAGGAAGAGCCCGAAACATTAATGGAAATTGTCAGTTCAACGTTAGAGGCCAATGCAACCAACAGCATCATAGCCTTCAAAGACAACTCCAGCGGTATTCGCGGGCGTGATATTTTTACCATTGTTCCTGACAGCCCAGGCAAGCCTTCAGCTTTTACCAAACGAAAGATGGGCTACCACATTATTTTTACCGCCGAAACCCATAATTTCCCCACCGGTGTTGCGCCCTTCCCCGGGGCTGAGACAGGCACAGGCGGCAGGATCAGGGATATTCAGGGAACCGGGAGGGGCGGCCTGGTAGTGGGTGGAACAGCCGCATACTGTGTCGCCAACCTGAAAATTCCGGGATATGACCTGGCATGGGAAGATAAGAATTTTAAGTACCCTTCGAACCTGGCCAGCGGCCTTGAAATAGAGATTGAGGCCAGCAATGGGGCATCTGATTATGGCAATAAGTTTGGTGAGCCCCTCATCCAGGGGTTTACCAGGTCGTTTGATCTGCGATTGCCCAATGGCGAACGCTGGGGATTCCTGAAGCCAATCATGTTCACAGGCGGCATAGGGCAGATTGATGATCGGCATACGGAAAAGGCCGAGGAAGAAAAGGGCATGATTATTGTTCAGATCGGTGGCCCGGCCTACAGGGTGGGTTTTGGCGGCGGAGCTGCATCCAGTATGCTCCAGGGAGACAATGTAGAAGACCTTGACTTCAATGCCGTTCAACGCGGCGATGCGGAAATGGAACAGAAGATGAACCGGGTGATCCGCGCCTGTGTCGAGATGGGTGAAACTTCCATCATTGACGTCATCCATGATCAAGGTGCTGGGGGGCCTGGAAATGTCCTGAAAGAACTGGTGGAAAAATCCGGCGGCAAGATCGACATCAGAAAAATTAAGGTCGGAGACCCGACCATGTCGGTTTTGGAAATCTATGTGGCTGAGTATCAGGAGCGCAATGGCCTTCTGATTCGCTCGGAGAATATGAAAGAATTTGAGGCCATCTGCAACAGGGAAAAGGTAAATTGTGAAATACTTGGCACAGTGACCGGTGACGGCCGTTTTGTGGTTCATGACGGGCAGGATGGATCTAAACCGGTAGATCTTGAACTGCATGAGGTTCTTGGCAATATTCCCCAGAAGACATTTAGTGACAGCCGACAGGAAGGACAGCACTCCCCCTTGGTGCTGCCGGATGACATGACCGTTCGGCAAGCACTAAACAATATTTTGCGCCTTGTGTCAGTGGGTTCAAAACGGTTTCTGACCAATAAGGTAGACCGGAGTGTTACCGGATTAATTGCCCAGCAGCAGTGCTGTGGGCCCCTGCAGGCTACTGTTGCCGACGTAGCGGTTATTGCCCAGAGTCATTTTGTTTGGAGCGGTGCGGCAACTGCTATTGGTGAACAGCCCATGAAGATGCTGGTGAATCCTCCGGCAGGAGCACGAATGGCAGTTGGTGAGGCGCTGACCAATCTGGTGTGGGCCCGGATAGATACCCTGGAAGGGGTAAAGTGTTCAGCTAACTGGATGTGGGCTCCGAAGTTGCCAGGTGAGGGTGCTGCCTTGTATGACGCAGCCTGCGCAATGCGGGATGCCATGATACCGTTGGGTATTGCCGTTGATGGCGGCAAAGACAGCCTTTCCATGGCCACCCGTGTGGGAGAGGAGACGGTAAAATCTCCCAGGCAACTGGTTATTTCAGCCTATGCGTCAATGGAGGATATAACAAGAGTAGTCACACCCGATATAAAGAGGCCGGGGGAAAGCGTCTTAATATTTATAGACCTTGCGGAGGGCCAAAACCGTTTGGGCGGTACAGCTCTGGCCCAGACTCTGATGCAGATAGGTGATATTTCGCCGGATATGGATAACCCGGACCTTGTTAAACGCGGTTTTAACGTTATTCAGGAATTTATAGGCAAAGACCTCATTCTGTCCGGGCATGACAGAAGTGATGGCGGCCTGCTGGTTACCCTTCTCGAAATGGCCTTTGCCGGCAACTGCGGCCTTGATATAGAGTTGCAGGGAGCCGGCACCTCTATAGAACATCTTTTTTCAGAAGAGCTGGGTCTGGTTATCGAGTGTGTTCCTGAAAACAGGCAGGAAGTGGAAGCAGGACTTATTGATAAGAGTGTACCCTTCGCAGTCATTGGCCGTACAAGTTCTGAAAAGCAAATTACGGTAAAGTTCAATAAAACGGTTGTTCTTGCAGAACCAATGCAGGAGCTTCGTCAGGTATGGGAGGAGACCAGTTTCCAGCTGGAGAGGGTGCAGATGAATCCTGACTGCGCTGTCGAAGAAAAACAGAATATATTTGACCGGCAGGGGGCTAATTATTTTATGAGCTTTACCCCCAGGGAGACCCCCCGGGAAATTCTTGAAAGCACCAATAAGCCCAAAATTGCAATCCTTCGAGATGAGGGGAGCAACAGCGACAGGGAAATGACAGCAGCATTTTATGCTGCAGGGTTTGAGCCCTGGGATATCAGCATGACAGATCTTCTCGAAGAAAGGATAACTCTTGAAGGGTTCAGGGGATTGGCAGCTGTGGGAGGTTTTTCCTATGCTGATGTGCCTGAAAGTGCCAAGGGCTGGGCTGCGACCATACTTTTTAATGAAAGGCTAAAAAAAATGTTTGATGAGTTTTATGCCCGGCCCGATACTTTTTCGCTGGGGATTTGCAACGGCTGTCAGCTTTTTGGCCTTCTTGGCTGGGTGCCGTGGCAGGGTATTAACCCGGAAAAGCAGCCAAGATTTGTGCGGAATATATCAGGCCGTTTCGAGTCACGCTGGTCAACTGTAAAGGTGCTTGACAGCAAGGCTATTATGCTCAAAGGTATGGAAGATCTGGTCTTTGGAATCCATGTGGCACATGGCGAGGGACGTTTGCAGTTTACCGATGAAACGATTTTTAAAAAGATGAGTAATGAGGGGTTGGTTGCCTTGGCATTTGTTGATGATGCAGGCAATGAGACAGAGAAGTATCCCTTTAATCCCAATGGGTCTCCCTCCGGCATAACCGGTTTCTGCTCAAGCGACGGAAGACATCTTGCCATGATGCCCCATCCTGAGCGTTCATTTCTGAAATGGCAGGCTCACTGGCTGCCTGAGAAGATGAAAAAAGAACTGACGGTTTCACCCTGGTTGCAGATGTTCCAGAATGCCTACCACTGGTGCATGGAAAACAAATAAACAACCTTGACGTTTTTATAATGAGGCCGCCTGGCCCTGTTGTAAGAGCAAAAAAAAGGAGTTAAGCAAGTTGCGCTTAACTCCTAAGATTTGGCGTCCCCAACGAGATTTGAACTCGTGTCGCCGGCGTGAAAGGCCAATTTTAAGCGTACTTTAGATGATTTTAACGCCGTTTAAGGTCGTTTAACGCCGTTTATGTGATTTAAAAGCCGTCTAAAAAGCCGTCATAGTATGAAATTTGAGGT
>JAUXHH010000173.1 GCA_030621655.1 Desulfobacterales bacterium | reverse complement strand
AAGGCAAAAGGCCTTGAATATCCGGTTGTCTTCTGTCCATTCACCTGGGAAGGCACACGATTGACCCCAAAAAAAGGCTGCATTTTCCACCAGCCAAGAAAAACTAAAAACAGGACTGAGCTTATCTTTGACGGAGGTTCCCCGGAGCTGGAAACACACCTGCAGCTCGCCATGAAAGAGGAAATGGCTGAAAACCTGCGACTGCTCTATGTTGCCGTCACCAGGGCCATTCATCGCTGCTATCTTGTCTGGGGGCCAATTAAAGGAGCTGAAACCTCCGGCCCCGCCTACCTTCTGCATCAGGGGCCTTCAGATTGCCAAAATACTGCTGCAGATTACCAGGCTGACAACAGTCTTATCAGGAAAACTGCGGATAGGTTCCTGAAGTTGTCAGGCAGTGAATTCCTTGCTGACCTGAAAGAACTTGCTGCTGCTTCAGAAGGCACTATTACAATATCTTCCACCCTTGAGATTCCCGGCACCTATCCATTGCAGACAAAGGAGGAATCCGTTTCCCTCAAGCCCCGGAATTTTATCGGCTCAATTCCTGCTGACTGGAAAATCAGCAGTTTTTCATACCTGACTTCCTTTAAATCAACAGCTGAAAAATTCACTTCAGTTTTTCAGGAAGTTATGCCGGGACAGGATGAATCCCCTGCACTGCAAAATCAGAAAGAAGAGCAGGGTGCCCAAAACAACCAAGAGAAAGAATATGATATTTTTTCCTTTCCCCATGGCACCGGAGCGGGAATCATGCTGCATGAGGTGCTGGAAAAGGTTGACTTCAGCGAAATCAACAAAACAGCAACAGATAAATTCATTTACGATAAACTGCTCTCCTTCGGATATGATCCGGCCTGGCAACCTGCCATAGTTGAAATGCTTGTCAACCTGAGCAGAGTTGTTCTGCATAAAAACATTCCCGGGCTGACACTTTCCAGTATTCCCCTGAAGAGTTGTCTGCATGAACTGGAATTCTACTTTCCGCTCTCCAGGATAACCCCTGGGAGTTTAAAAAATATTTTCAGCCGGAACATTTCAAAAAACACATCTGCCATCACCGGATCTCTCATGGAGCAGCAGCTCGAACGGCTGACATTTTCCCCTGCCAGGGGATTTATGAAAGGATTTATCGATCTTGTTTTCGAGTTTCAGGGCAAATTCTACCTGGCGGACTGGAAATCCAACTACCTTGGTTCCCATGTCCGGGACTATCACTCTGACAGATTGCATGAGACAATCTATGGGGGATTCTATTTTCTGCAATACCATCTTTACTGCCTTGCCCTGCATCTGTACCTGAAAAACCGTTTACCCGAATATTGTTATGAAACTCATTTTGGCGGGGTGTTCTATGTTTTTTTACGGGGTGTCAGGGAAAAGCTGGGACCGGATCACTCCATTTTCTATGACCGGCCCGACTCGGCCATGTTGGAGAGCTTGACGGAAACCCTTGTTGCTGAGAATAACCAACAGGATTTAAGGGTAATTATCACATGACGATTAATAACAGGGCTCATACCTGTCAGGAACTCCAGGCACTACTTGCAGACAGCAGCCTGTTTTCAAGCCTTGATATCCATTTTGCCAATTTTATGGCAAGGCTGTCGAAAACAAGCTCCCCTGAAGTACCCCTGGCTGCTGCACTTGTCAGCTGCAAAACGAGTCAAGGCAATATATGCCTTGACCTTGCAGAGTATGCGGGAAAGGTTCTAGCCACACACACCCATGCAGAAGGTGAACAGTTTACCTGTCCGACTTTTTCCGACTGGACAGATCATCTCATTAAGAGCACCGTTGTCGGACAGGGTCAGGGAAATACACCCCTTGTTCTTGACCAGGACGGCAGACTCTATCTGCGGCGTTACTGGGAATATGAAAAGAGTATTATCCGTTTTATCCAGGAACGGGCCTGTACTGTTCCACCTGAGATCAATTACCCCGGTCTTGCCGGGGATGTGCAGAAGCTATTCCCACCCCTTTCCACCGGAAAAACCGACTGGCAGAAAATTGCTGCCATAATGGCAGTCACCCGGTCATTCAGTGTTATCAGCGGGGGGCCCGGCACCGGTAAAACTTCAACCGTGGCCAAAATTCTTGTCCTGCTGCTCGGTCAGTATAACGATAAGCAGAAATTGCGCATTATACTGGGCGGCCCAACGGGAAAGGCTGCTTCCCGACTGCAGGAGGCAATAACCTCAACAGGTTTGCTGCAGGACAAGACAGATATACCCCAGGCCACCACACTGCATCGCATGCTCGGGTCCATACCCCATTCTCCTTATTTCAGACATAATGCCGAAAACCCTCTTGCTGCTGATCTCATAGTCATAGATGAAGCTTCGATGGTTGACCTGCCTTTGATGGCCAAACTCATGCAGGCAGTGCCATATTCAGCCAGGCTAATTCTTCTTGGCGACAGACATCAGCTTGCTTCTGTGCAGCCGGGTTCCGTTCTGGGCGATATCTGCAGCTCAAAAAATATGCACTGTTTTTCCAATACGTTCTACCGGCAAATCCTGGAAATTTCAGGCCAAAACCTTCCCCCTGCACCGAAATGCACCATAGAAGTGTTATCTTCCGGTCTGCAGGACTCGTTTGTTGAACTTGTCGACAATTACAGGTTTTCAGATGAAAGCACCATAGCCAGGCTCAGCAAGGCTGTAAAAGAGGGCGATGGGGATGGAGCCATGGAACTGCTGCTTGCAGAAGACGACAATCAGGTTTCCTGGTCGGATATTCCTGCCCCGGCAGAGCTTGAAGAAAAATTGCAGGACTGGTCCGGATTTTCGCAATATGCTTCAATGCAGCATACGCAGGAGCCGGATGCCTGTTTTGCAGTTATGGACAATTTCCGTATCCTTTGCGCTCTGCGCCGGGGACCGTATGGTATGGAGAAAATAAATACCCTTCTGGCGCATCAGCTTGGAGCCGGGAGCGCTCCACTTCCCCGAAGGTCCTCTCATAAGCATGCATCCTCTTTCATGGCAGGACAGCCGGTTATGGTTACCCGAAACGATTACAACCTGCAGCTTTATAACGGGGATGTCGGAATTATCCTGCCGGATCAAAATAAAAAAAACGCATTACGGGCTTTCTTCAGGGAAGAATCGGGAACAGTTCGGGATATTGCCTTACCCTTGCTTCCTGACCATGAAACGGTTTTTGCCATGACGGTCCACAAGAGCCAAGGATCGGAATTCGCCCGGGTGCTGCTCATCCTGCCGGACCGGGACTCCCCTCTCCTAACCAGAGAACTGCTTTACACAGCCATTACCAGAGCCAGAGAAACGGTGGAAATCTGGGGCAGAAAGGAAATATTTACCGCTGCAGTAAAACGCCAGATCAAAAGAACATCAGGGCTGGCCGAAGCGCTTTGGGATGGGAACAGGTAATATTTATCCTGCAATTTCCGCAATAATAATCTCCTGCAAAGGCCGCTTAGGCACGTGATGTACCTGGTCAGCATCACGCCAGTACTTTATATTACCTCCCGCTTCCTGCTCATCGAGAGAAACAGCTTCTACAGGCTTGCCCAGTGCTATAACCAGGAGAATCTGCAGGTGATCATCGAGTTGCAGAACATCCCGCAGCGCAGGTGAAATTGAAGCGATACGGCAACCGCCCAAGCCTTTTTCAGAAGCACCAAGCAGGAGATTCTGAGTTGTAATGCCAAGATCACAGTCCGCCCCATGGCTCAAGCGGGTATCAAGCAGGCAAACTATATAAGCGGCGGGACGCTCCCCTTTTTCAGGCCCGGCCCACTTCTTCAAGTAACCGGCCCAACCAAGATGCGGGAATATTTTCGCATTAAATGCCGGCGCATTAACCAAGATATATTTTAAAGGCTGCACATTTCTGGCAGAACCACCTAAACGGGCCAGGTCGACAAGATACCGCAGGGTCTCCATCTCCACCGGCTCATCCTCTTTAAACCGCCTGAAACTCCTCGTTTTACGTACCAGATCATAGAGCATACTTCATGCCTCCTGAACAGTTACAATCAAACTGCTAACAAAATATATGAACATTTTTTACCTATCCTAACACAGGGTATTTTCAGGAGCAAAAAAATACAAACTTCACGTTCAGCTATTATTTTTTAAATAATTTTTTTTCTTCTCTTGTAAAATTTCCTAATAAGTTGTTTTAATTAATATTGTCAGAAACGTAGATACGCGTAGACTTCGAAACACGATTACGAAACGAATACCGCTTGTAAGTATTTAATTTTAGCAGATGGCGCTAACC
>JAUXHH010000124.1 GCA_030621655.1 Desulfobacterales bacterium | reverse complement strand
TGGCTACGATCCGACTTAATTCACAGTAATAGTAGATGAGCCGGTATTCGCGGCGGCCTACGTATTTCTTGAAGCGGCCGTGATGGGTGTCGGTCATCCTGCCGTCGGCAATATCCGGGTTTTCCAGCAGCCGGTTTATTACATTGTTGATACGGGTGTGGCCCTGCGGATCCCTGCTTTTTATCTTCTTGAGCCTGACAGTGAAATGCTTGGTCGGGTAGTAGGTGTAGAGAGACATTTTTTACAAATTCAGAATTCAGAATGTAGAATGCAGAATGAAAAAATTATAAAAAAATCTGCATTCTGCATCCTGAATTTTTACTTTGCAAGCCTGGCGCATACCTCTGCCACGCGTTTGCCCAGTTTGAAACCGTCGCCTGCTGCGGTATCGTCAGGTGCTCCTACACAGCCCACACCGTAATGGCCGGAGGCATCCATGGGATCGCCGACAATGATCATGCCGTAGATCATCATGCACTGGATAATGGACATCATGGTTGTCTCCTTGCCGCCCGTATGATGTCCGCCCGTGGCAAAGGCTGCTCCCACCTTGTTTTCCATCTTGCGCCGGGTGGAAACGAATTCATCAAATATTCTTTTCAGGTCTGCTGCCATGATCCCGAAATAGACCGGGGAGCCTGCAATGACACCGGCAGCATTTAAAAAATCATCCGTTGTTACCTCTGAAGTTTTTTTAATTACTGCTTCGGCGCCTCCGGCTTTAACGCCCTGGGCAATGTTATCAGCGAGTTTTGCGGTGTTGCCGCCTTTTGAGAAATACAGAACGAGTACTTGCATAAAAAAAACTCCGTTTTTTTAATTAAAAATTAAGTGTCAATCGTCGGACGTAGTATATTGGCCGACAATTCAGAATTATGAATTAAAAGACTAACAAAAAAATTGAAATGTAACAGATATATTAAGCATTTTACAATTTGAATTTTGCATTCTTAATTATTATTTTTTCAACCGTGCGCAGGTTTGCAAAAGCTTTTACTGGCTGCTGTTTATTATTTTCAGCATAATTTCTTTAATCTTTTGCAGGTTTCCGGGAAAAGGGATACATCTGTGTGGGGCAGAAAAAGTGAAGCAATATACTGATCTTTAAAATCCGTTACTTCGGAAAGTTCGAAGCTGGTCATATTTCGTACTACTTCAACAACGTCCCGCCGGATATGGTTACTCATCTCGCTCATCCAGCTTCCCAGCAGGGAGCCGTTTCCCACATAGAGGATTCTGGCTGGATCAACTTCGGGTAAGAGGCCGACGGTCATGGCACTGTCCAGGTCTATGTAGCTGCCGAATGCACCGGCAAGGATAATCTGTTCCAGGTCGGTGACCTGCAGGCCCACTCCTTCGATAAGGGTCTTGCATCCTGCATATATGGCGGCTTTCGCCCTGATGAAGTTCTCGATATCCACTTCATTGATAACAATATCCGAATCTCCGCCAGCTTCCTTTTCCCAGGTCAGGACATACTCGTAACCGCTCCTGCCTTCCCGGATGCGCGTGGTTTCCAGGTCACGGTTGAATTTGCCCTGCCGGTCAATGACCCCGTACTCAAACAGGGTGGCAATAAGGACTAAAAGTCCGGACCCGCAAATACCGATCGGCGGTTTATTGCCGATTGTGATGTTCATCGGTTCATAGGTTGCCGGGTTGATGCCGAAATCTTCGATAGCTCCGGCAGCAGCCCGCATGCCGTGGGTAATGCCGCCCCCTTCAAAAGCAGGGCCCGCGGAGCAGGCTGCACATACCAACCACTCACGATTGCCGATAACAATCTCGGCATTGGTGCCGATGTCTATATACAGGGTAACCGCATCGGTGCTGTACATTCCCGACCCCATGACCCCGGCAATAATATCGCCGCCCACGTAGCTGGAAATTGACGGAAATACCAGGGCAACTGCCCGGAGCGGCAATTCAAGATCAATATCCCTGGCTCTGATGGGCGGGAAGAAGGTTGAGACCGGCACATAGGGAGCCCGTCGTATATTGTGGGGTTCCAGGCCGAGCAGGAAGTGCGTCATGGTGGTGTTGCCGGCCAGAGTAATTGAGGTTATCTCGTCACGCCTGATATCGTTTTTTAAAAGCAATTTTGAGATAAGGCCGTTAATCGTATTGGTTACCAGTTCATGCATCAACTGCAGGCCTTTGGGCTTTTCCGCATGAACTATCCTTGAAATAACATCTTCACCGTAACTTATCTGGGAGTTGTAATCAGCCCTTCTTGCTACCAGTTTGCCGGTCTGGTGGTCTACCAGGCTGCCATGGACTGTGGTTGTACCTATGTCAAAGGCCAGACCATAATTTCTGTGCGACAAGTCACCCGGCTGGATGTTAACTATGTGACTCTTGCCGCCCTTGGCGACCGATCTGCTGAGTGTCACTGTTACTTCAAAATCTTTTTCGCGCAGAGCACTGCGCATCTTTTTGAGCACAGGCAGGGTGGTGATCATGCCCCGTTCGTTATGTTCATTTTTCAACCCCTGGATGATGCGCCCGGCATCGGCCATATTGTCATCATGGGATGGCTCGGAAAGGTGGAGAACCCTTTTTTCAATGGGCGGTACAAAGACACCTGCTTTTTTCAGGTCATCAATATTAAAAAGGTGCATGCGGGCCTGGTGCCTGACCGGCACCTCGGTTGGCAGGGCGCCTTTAGTCAGCTCGGACTCGATCGGCACTCTGAGTGTGGCATTGCTGTCAATAGTGGCTATACAGGCCTGGCGAAAGCCTTCTTCATATTCGGCATCAGTCAGCTTTTCACTCTTGCCGCCTGTCAGGGTGCCGCTCTCCAGGGTTATCCTGCACTTGCCGCACACACCGCTGCCGCCGCACGAAGCATTGATATGTACGCCGGCCAGCCGGGCAGCCTTGATCACTGAAACCCCGGATTCCACTTCCACCACGCGGCCGCTTGGCATGAATGTAATTTTATAATTTTCTTTACCGTTTTCTCCGTTCATAACTTAATCAGATCCCCAGGGCAGCAGCAGCTTTATCAAAATCTTCTGAATCAACATGAATAACGTAACCAAAGGCTCCTCTGCCATCTATTACTCCGCCGGCGGATTTTACGTTGACACCGGCTTCATATATTTTCAGATGAATATCAGCCAGGGCTCCAAGTCTGTCGTCACATTGGACAAGCAGAGCAGGATTGGGGCCTTCCAGATACATACCTGCCCGTGAAGCCTCGTTTTTCATAAATTTGGGGTTTTCCGGGAAAAATGTAAGTTGCGTATCGGTTGGAGTGATCGGCGTGGCAGAGAAAGCGAGGAGGTTGATCTTCAGTAAGGCCAACTGCGAAAGGAATTTGTATGCCTCACCGGGCCGGTCTATAATTGTTGTGCGAAAATATTCAACTCTTGAAATGTTGCATGCCATGATTCTCCCCCCCCCCATCAGAATAGATTAAAGGTAATTGGTTATAAGGTTAAAGGTAAAAGGTTAAAGGCTAAAGGTCAAAGGGAAAAGGGAAAAGGGAAAGAAACAGGGTTCGAGGTTTCGAGGGGCCAAGGGGTCGAGGGAAAAAGAATTAATAGAGAGGAGTAAGAAGTGAAAAGTGAAAAGACAGGGCTGAGGAGACAGGACTGAGGGGTGAGGCTAAAGACAAGAGACTGGAGGCTGGAGGGGAAAGAAACTGCAATTATGAATGATGAGTTATGAATTTTGAATTAGTAATGAAGAATTAAAAACTTAAAAATTATTTGAGCCACAGGGTTCAGGGTGTAAGAATAAAGGAAAGGTTCAGGGTATGAGGTGTTTGGTGTTAAGGAAAGGCTGAATGCTGACTGCTGAACGCTAAAAAATCAGCGGCAGGGAACAAAACGGATGACACCCTGTTTGTTGTTATGCAACTCTTCAAGGGCATCAATCGTATAGTCAATATCCTCTTTGGTGGTGGAAATTCCCAGGGAGAAACGCACCGTGCAGTGGGCTTCGTCTTCGCTGAGGCCCAGGGCCAGGAGGGCATGGGATGGATCGGCATTACCTGACTTGCAGGCCGAGCCGGCAGACAGGGAGATGCCTTTCCGGTCCAGAAGCAGGACCAGTGATTCGCCGCGGATACCGGGCAGGGTGATGTTCAGAGTGTTGGGCAGGCAGGCGGTGATTGAGCCGTTTCGCTGTGCTTCCGGTATTTTTATAATGACTTTTTCAAACAGATAATCGCGCAGGGTGGCGGTTTTTTTTGATGCACCTGATTGCAGTTTTTGGACGGCTAACTCGCAGGCCTTGCCAAAACCGATGATGGCCGGCACATTCTCAGTGCCGGAGCGGATGCCGAGTTCCTGGCCGCCGCCCTCGATAAGCGGCGCAATTTTGACTCCCTTCTTAATATACAGGACACCCACCCCCTTGGGACCGTACATCTTATGGGCTGATATGGAGAGCAGGTCAATATCCAGGTCCTGCACATCCACACCGATCTTGCTCACACCCTGCACCGCATCAGTATGAAAGAGTACGTTATGCTTGCTGGCAATTGCTGCAAGTTTTTTAATCGGCTGGATTGTGCCGAACTCGTTATTGGCCAGCATGATGGAGATCAGCAGGGTATCTTTTGTGATCGTTCGGGCCAGTTCCTCCGGATCGACTAGCCCCTGGCTGTTTACCGGGAGCCTGGTGACAGAAAAGCCCTGTTTCTCAAGGTCTTTAAACGGCTGCAGGGTGGCCGGATGCTCAATGGTTGTGGTGATAAGGTGCCCGGTTTTACTGCCCATGGCCTTTAATGTTCCCCTGATGGCCAGGTTATTGGCCTCTGAGCCGCCGCTGGTAAAAATAATACGCCGTGCGGTGCAGTTCAAGAGGCTTGCCACCGACCGCCGCGCTGTTGCCACTGCCTTCCTGGCCCGGTTGCCTGTGGTATGCACACTTGACGGGTTGCCGAAATCATCCTGCAGATAGGGCAGCATTGCCTGCAGGATCCCGGGGCCCACCGGCGTGGTGGCATTGTGATCGAGATACACCTTGCGGGTTGTTTTCTGCTTTGTTGCAGTTGGCAGGATTACATTATTGACAGCAGATTTTTGCACAGCTGGGATGGCCCTGGTTGCCCCTTCTTCCTGGTCGGTCCTTTTCACCTGGCAGAGCAGCGACTTATAGATGGGAAAGCCGGAGATCGGGTCGTAATGATCCAGATCGGTGAGTTCATTGACATTGCACTTCTGCCATGATTTGGGCCCCAGGGGACCGCCGCCGCCCATATTGGCATCGATGGCGCCCTGCACGATGCTATCGGTCACCCGGGCCCGCAATGTAACAGAACCGCGCGGGGTGCTGACCCGGACCCAGTCGTTGTCGTTAATGCTCCTTGCTGCTGCATCCTGGGTATTTATGGTGACCATGGGGTCGGGCTGGTTGGCGCCGAGGCTTTTTACTCCATGGTGCTGGCTGCGGAAGTCATAAAAGGTGCGGGCCCCTGAGTTGAAGATCAGGGGGAAATCCTTTGCCAGGTCC
>JAUXHH010000116.1 GCA_030621655.1 Desulfobacterales bacterium | reverse complement strand
ATCTTATAGGCTGCTACGGTTGAGCTGATTTCCTCAGGCTGCATGTCGAATAAGGTTGTGGCAAAAGCATCACAGGCAACCGGATCAGCAGAAGCCACAACAGTATCAAGGACTTTGACATCATCGATATTACCACCCTGCGGGCCGTTGCGCAGTAAAATACGTGTGGCGTCAATAACGGTAAGCTTTGGTCTGACAACAGTGGCCAGGTCTGCAAGCTTCTGGCCAAGATTGTGGTGCATATTACCGCGATCACCGCCCAACACACCCATGCTGTTTTTCAGGCCAAGGGTAAGTTTGCTCAAACTATGGTGTTTGGCAACAGGTACATTGATATACGTGTCAGCATCCAGGGCGTCCTTGTAAATTTCAAGCCGGTTTACAGCTTTGCCTCGTTCTATATTGACCGGTACAAATTTGCGTGTGTCAGGATGATAGTATTTAAGCCTCTTATCCTTTATTGACTCCATGGCCTGTTGAATGCCGCTGTTTACATAACACCGTCTTTGCTCATTGCATGTGCGGTCGAATACCATGATCTTTTTAGCACCGGCCTCAAGAGACTGCTCAACCAGTGCTTTTACTACCAGGGGATGCGTGTTGGCAGCCAGGTCCGGGCTGCGGTCCCAGGCCATATTGGGCTTTATAACCACATTGTCACCGGTTTTAACAAACTTGCCTATGCCGCCAAAAGGTTCCAGGACACGGGCTACAAGTGCATAATAATCCTTGCCTTTGGCATGGGTTACTTTGGGTGGTTGTTTTTCCATTGCCAGAAGTTCGGGGACAATTCGAAAATTTGGAATAGCAGCTGTAAGCCCTGCTGACCACAACATAACCTGTTTCAAAAAGTATCTTCGATCCATGTTAAACCTCCCGTAGAAGATGGACTAGATTTTACGTAAGAATGCAATAATGTAATATGAATACTGCATCAGGTTTTTCCCCAGACTTTCAGGGCCTGCTTATATACAGATGAGCGCGAAAGATTGTACTCCTTTGTGATGCTTTGGACTGCATCCTTTAAGGTTTTCTCATCTGATCTTTTATATGCTGCAAGAAGTTCATTTATTTTTATGTCCGAGATTTCGGATGCATCCGATGCCCCTGCAATGATGAACACAGATTCCCCTTTTATTTTTTTATCTTTACACTGAGCGATGACAGCACTGAGGGAATCCCGGGTCAGTTCTTCGTGTATTTTTGTTAATTCCCGACACCAGAATAATTGACGGTCGCCCAGTATAGCCAAACAGTCCTGCAGAAATGAGTGCAAGCGGTGAGGGGCCTCAAAAAAAACTAAATGCTTTTTTTCCTGGCTTAATGAAAGCAAAAGGTCCTGGCGCTGTTTTTTGCGGGATGGGGCAAAGCCAAGAAAGACAAAGGTGTTGTCATGAATTCCCGCCACTGAAAGTGCGGCTGTGAGAGAAGAGGGGCCTGGAATCGGTTCGACCCTGATATCTTCAGTTAGAGCATTCTGCACCAGGATGGAGCCTGGATCAGAAATTCCTGGAGTGCCTGCATCTGATACAAGAGCAACATTGAGCCCTTCATGAAGTTTGCCTATGATAACTGCAGTCCGTTCCTGTTCCTTCTCCTTGTAATAACTTATTGTTGGAGTTGAAATGCTAAAATGGGTGAGAAGTTTTCGTGTATGCCGGGTATCTTCTGCAGCAATAAGGTCTGCTTCTTTTAGAATACGTATAGCCCTGAGTGTTATATCTTCAAGGTTGCCGATAGGCGTGGCAACTACGTAGAGAGTTCCTCTTCGTAGAGTTGTCTGAGAGGTTTTGCTGTCAGTTATTTTTCTGATTTTGGGCATAATAGAGACAAACATAAAAGTATTATCAGATAAGTAAAGTATCTACCTTTTTATTGACTTTTCGTAAAGTGTATCCTATTATCTGAGTATATGCTCATATAATAAAAGAGGGCGAATTGAAGCTAGAAAAAAAAGATCAGTGCGAATGCCGTATTATTCATGATGACAAGGTCGAGGAGGCACGCCACCGTGCACTTGACGATGAAGCGACAGATGAGCTCTGTCAAACGTTTAAAGCACTTGGTGATGCAAGCAGGCTTAAAATTATGTGGGCGTTAGAGCATCAGGAAATGTGCGTTTGTGATTTGGCTGCTTTTCTGGGAATAACAGAGTCTGCGGTAAGTCATCAGTTGCGATTGCTCAGGACACTGCGTCTTGTGAAAAACAGGAGAGAGGGAACGATCCTCTATTATCGGTTGGCTGATGACCATGTATCAGAGCTCGTGAGAATTGCTCTGGAGCATATAAGTGAGCCCAGGTGAAGATCAAGATGTACTTGTATAAGTAATAAAATGTTTTCTTAGTGAGAGTGTAAATTATTATGGTAATCATCATTTCAATCCTACAGGAGTCCTGGCATCTTCTGCTTGAGGCTTCTGTCTATATATTATTCGGTATGCTTGTGGGTGGGCTCCTCAAGGTTTTCTTAAATCCCTCTTTCGTTGCTGATCATCTTGGCAAAGGAAAGTTCATTTCGGTGATTAAAGCAGCATTGTTCGGTATTCCCATACCGTTGTGTTCCTGTGGTGTTCTGCCTGCAGCAGCATCTTTAAAAAGACAGGGCGCTAATAATGGTGCTACCACCGCCTTTCTCATTTCAACTCCTGAATCAGGAGTTGATTCCATGGCCATAACCTATGCGCTCTTAGACCCGATAATGACTGTAGCCCGGCCGGTGTCGGCCTTTATAACCGCAGTTGCGGCAGGAATCAGTGAGAATCTACTGCAGACCCAGAAAGAAGAGGACTGGGAAAGGGTGATCGACCGCAGCTGTCCCATTGATAATTGCTGCGACGGTAATGAGTGCCCTCCTGAGGAGCATGCCAGGCACCACACCTTTGCCGAAAAATTATGGGCAGGTTTGAAATTTGCCGTTGATGATCTCTGGGGCGATTTAGCCGGCTGGTTTTTTGCCGGTTTGCTCCTTGCCGGAATTATCGCTGCAATCATTCCACAGGAGTTGATGGCCCGGTATCTGGGTGGTGGACTGCACTCAATGCTGATTATGCTGCTGGTGGGAATTCCCATGTATATCTGTGCCACGGCTTCCACCCCTGTTGCTGCCGCCTTGATCCTCAAAGGGGTCAGCCCGGGTGCAGCACTGGTCTTTCTGCTTGTAGGGCCTGCCACCAATGTTACTTCACTCTCGGTTCTCTTCGGGTTGCTGGGTAAACGTGCCACCGCAATCTACCTGATAACCCTCTCCATATTCGCCGTGCTTTCCGGATTGGCAGTTGATATGATCTATACCAGCCTCGGGGTTTCTGCCAGCGCCATCGCAGGACAGGCAGGTGAGGTCATTCCATACTGGCTGCAGTTTGCCGGGGCTCTGGTTGTTATTCTGCTTTCGATTAAACCCTTATATTTGTTTTTTCAAAATATTTTCTATAAGAAAAAAAACGGACATATGAATGAACATGATGAGGATTGTTCTGTAGATTCACATGAAGTTGATGAGAAAAATCAATGCCGTGCTCCATCCTGAGGCTGCAATTAATGGATCGGTCTGATCCTCTTTCAATCCTTGAGGCAATTCTGTAAAAACTGGAACTGTTATTAGAATAAAAAAAGCCCCCGGATGAAACAACCAGGGGCTTTTTTTATGGTTTTTACTGATTACTTGGTAGCACAATAACTTACCCAGGATTCATCGTGAACCCTGACATCAGGAAATCCCAGGTAACGGAAAATAAAGTAGGCGCCGCCAGCCTGCAGTCCTGTGTTACAGGTGGTGACGACAGTTTTATCAGGAGTTATCCCGTTTTTATTCAGCATCCAGAGTAATTCTTCAGGAGATTTTAAAGCCCCGTTATCCATATAAAGGGCGCTCAGCGGCAGGTTTACAGAACCCGGTATCCTGCCTGGTCTGGCAGCTTGTGCGTGCTTGGCCAATCCCTTTGCCTGGGCTATGTCACGCACATCCACAATAACGACATCCAGGTTATCTAAATTATTCCTGACGTAGTCGTTGTTGACTATCAGCTGTGGTCTGGCCTTGCCATTAAAGTTCTTGGAAGTCGGCTTAGCAGCTTCTTTCGTAAGGTGATAGCCATGGTGTTCCCATCCCTCTATACCGCCTTTTAAAATGGAAACATTTTTTGCCCCGACATATTCAAGCACCATGGCCATAAAGCCTGCGATACGGCCATCTTTATCATATACTACAATATGATCATCAGCACTCATTCCGGCCCGCCCGAAATTATTGCTGATCTGGGCAGCTGGATTCAGGTTGTTGTTATTTCGTAAGCCGAATCGCAGTGGATCGTAAAGGGTGGCTCCTTCAATGTGACCATTTCTGAAAGCTGTCTTATCTCTGGCATCCACCAGTACTACTTTATCCGGGTTGTCATGCAGCCATTCGGAAGTCACGACCATGCTCTCCCGTACTGTAACATCAGGGAGTTTTATGGGTGTGGTTTTCTTCCTTGCAGTTGGAATCTTGTTGTCCGGAACAACTACGCTGGCATTTGCCTTGTTTTCGTAATCCAGTAAATCATCCTCAGAGAGGAAAAGATCTCGGTTGCCATGGCAGTTATTACAGTTTGCAGTCTGCCAGGTTTTGCGCTGGATATTATGTGGTGAAGCCCTTTTCCATGTTGGCACCTTGTCAAAATTGGTAAAGGCATCCTTTACATAAAAATCAAATACTTCCAGGTCTGACGGTTCATGGCGAACCAGCATGTAGTTATATGATGCCTCCGGGGCATCCTTGTCGTAGTTGAGACCTATTTTCATGCCTTCGACCTCACGCTCATTCTGGAAATAGCCGAGACCCTGTTCATCCTTTCCTACATGGCAACTGTAACAGTTGACATAGGTCTGGGAATGGCAGACCTGGCATTGTACTTTGCCGATGTGAATGGAATGATCCCTGACAGAACCATATTGCAAGTTCTGATGACAGTCCGTACAGGCGACTATCTCTTTAAGATGATATCTGCCGGGAAGTCCCTCGGGAGCAGCAGCATGCATTTCTTCTGCTTCATGACATGCGACGCAATCCATATCATATTTAGAGACATGCACATCACCCTGGCCCCGCATGCCGTAATACTCATTTCCCACCCTGCTGCCATGACATGCTGTGCATTGGTTAAAAGGATCTGAACGCTTCTGAAAAATATGACCGTTGATGAAACCCTTTTTAGCGGACTTCGGTCTGCTGACATGGCAGCTGCCACAGTTATTGGTATGACAGGCAGCACAATGGTTTTTTCTGGCCTCGTCAATTTCCGGCCATTTATTCATATCCGAACGGGCTTGCAGGACCGTTATGAATGTCGAGAGAGTTGTGTGCAGAGAGTTCTTTGCAGTAGCCACAATTTCTTCGTGGCATTCCCCGCAGGTAGCCTCCGGGTTATTCGCGGCAGGGTAGGGATCCAAATCCGCATGCGCTGCCTTTTTATCATTGGCAGCCGCATTTCCGCCATGACAGTCAACGCATGCTATTTCTCCATGGTCGGTATCCAGGAATTCTTTTGAGACCAGAACTTTTTCGAATGGTTCCAACGGAACCACAGCTCCGCCTCAGCCGGCTCCGGACTGCATTGTTGATTTTGCTCCTTTGGAAGCAGTTATGTTCTTTTTGAGCATTTCC
>JAUXHH010000096.1 GCA_030621655.1 Desulfobacterales bacterium | reverse complement strand
AATATTTCTGATATGAATATTGGAGTAATGGAGTGTTGGAGTGTTGGAACAATGGACAATCAGCACTCCAGTACTCCACCACTCCAGTTTTTGACCGGCTTTAGCCGGTTTCCATACTACATGAACCGCAGAGGTCACCAGGAATTTCGAATATCGAAGGAAGGTACTCTCTCAATTAATAAATCTTCCGCCCTTCATCATTCATTATTCCTTGTTCGATATTCGATATTCAAAAAAAATCAACTGCTAGCTGAAAGCTACCCGCCTAAAGACGGGGTTTAAACCTTTAACTCAGACGAATCACACAAAAAGATCCTCACCTCCTAATGAATTAACAAGAATCATGGTTGGCATTTCATCAACAAAACCCCTGTAATTATCATGCCATTCAGCCTCATGTGTCTTTTCCGGTAATTCAAATCCTAAAATAACACAGGTGGCATCTGCTGAGTATTTATGCAAAACCCTGCTGAAAGACTCCCCCTCCTCCACAACCACCTCCACATCTCCTTCAACCCGGGCAAGAGCTATCATCTTCTGCAGGGCCTGTTCAGCAGGTAATCGTCCCTCTTCGTTTTCCACCACCCGTAAAATACGAATCCTGGCATTTTCCCACTCCCAGTTCTCGGACAATAGAAATGCGATCAAAAGCATAAGTGCCCCGTTTTTATATCCACGCCACCAGATATCAATCCTTTTAGGCTCCTCAGGCTTGGGCAGCCCGTTTGTTTCAATCAGGGCCAGACTCATGCCCAGAGTAGATGCTGTACGCAACTCTTTAAGATATGACTGTCTGCGCTCCATTTTTCCGGACCAGCCGAAAACTGCCATATTGGGGCGGATGGGGCCGATGGCCGTAGCCTGCAACAGCATGGAGATGCCCTGTTCGAGCTCTTCCGCTGCAACCACAACCGGAAAGGCTCCATAATTTTTCTCATTGCAGAACTGGGTCAACTGCTGAACTGCACCCGGTCGTCGTGGGGAAAGCTCTGCAAAATCTCCCACCAGAACATTTGCAAGATACAGAATGCCCCGCTTGGATTCTATCCAGGCCGCATAGGTGATGATTTCCTCCCGCGCCATTGGATTACCTGAAAAAACCAGGATATTGGGCCGCCAGTTCTTCGGGTCTTCAGGCATGCGCCTGAGCCGCAGCAGATTATTGCGGATCTGCCTGTATATGAAACCGCGGCGGGCATCACCAAATGTTGCAATGAGTCGCCGCGCCTTTAAATACCAGAGTAATGAAGCAATAATCAGGAAAGCTATAATTGCGGCCGGCCAGTTGATCAGGATAGTGACCAAAGCGCAACCAATGGCTCCCAGAAGAGCGGCGGACCAATGAAAGTAGCGGAACTGCGGTCTGAAAGAAGGATTGCCACCAAAATCCTCGATAAAGGCAGCCAGGTTGATCATGCCGTAACTGTAAAGAAAAAACATGGAGATAAGAGCAGCCACACCGTTTAAGGCAGAGCCGCCTGTTTCGTTTCCAGCCCAGAGCAGCACAATGATTGTAAGTACACATGTAAGAATTAAAGCTCTTCTAGGCTCATTTCCTTTTTTGCTGCCTTTTGAAAAAAAATGGAGGAAATTGAGAATCCGATCCCTTGATATTGCCTGCAGCACCCGTGGAGCGCCAAGATAACTTCCGAGCGCTGAAGAAAGGGTGGCAGCAACAACACCAAGTGTGACAAGTATTGTCCAGCCAAAGAGAGCGTTGTCGTGCAGCAGTTCAAAAGGAGTTGTTATGAGGGCAGATCTATCGTAGGCTCCGCCGCAAAGAACTATCTGGGCAAAATATACCAGAAAACCCACACCAACTGCTGCCAGGATTCCACGGGGTATGCTGCGCCCAGGATCTTCAAGGTCGCCGGACATATTCACCCCTGCATCTATGCCGGTTACTGCGGGAAAATATATGGCAAAAATGACCCAGTAACTGAAAAGTGGCGCCATGCCATCCTGGAAATCTGTGGCTGTATATTTTGGATATAGATTCTGCTGCAGGGTATCAAAAGAAAAATTGACCAAGGCGCCGCCTAAGAAGGCAAGAATGGCCAAAAAGAGAAAAACCATGATTATGTATTGGATTTTAATGGCCCATTTTGCCCCGAAAAAAGCAAGGGAGAACAACACGAGAGCTGTGGAGAGGGTGATCAGTTGAAAATGTGGTACCAGTACCGGATAGGAACGAACCAGAGCCTCGGCTAGTCCCAGGATATAAAAGGGCACTGAAAGCGCCAGGGCAAAGAAGAGAGCAATGCCGATGGCGCCACCGAATTCAACCCCTAACACCCGGGAAATTATAAAATAAGATCCGCCGCCGCGCACCCGCATGTTAGTGCTGATGGCTGCAATAGAAGAAGAGGTTAGAAGGGTTATGGATTTGGCGATAATAAGGATTGAAAGCGCTCCGATGACTCCTGCCTGACCAACAACGAAGTTGGCGCGCATGAACATTATCACGCCGAGGATGGTAAGAATGGATGGTGTAAAAACACCACCGAAAGTCCCGAAACGATTCCTGGTTGTGCTTTGCTTTGTCATATCTGGCATCTGCCTTCCGAGCAGCACATGGGTCTCTTCTCTAACAAAAAAAGGATTATTAAAAAAAATCAAATTACCACAAAATTGATATTGCTTGATTAATATATATTTTATTAAGGTTAGGGAAATTATCGCTATTATTCAACTCTCTGTGATGATTCAAAAGTATTTTTTTACTTTTATACTAACAGTGGAGCCAATTATGCGAAACACGCTGATCTTTTTTATGTTGCTGTTTTTTCTTTCTTCGCTTGTTTTGTATTGAGGTTTTAATATGAAGAAAATCGGCAACTATCTTCTCGAAAATAATATATGCGATGAGTCCTCGCTTGAGAGTGCCCTAAAAAAACAGTCACAACTGAAAAAACGCGGCACTTTCAAACCTCTCGGTTCTGTTCTTACAGATTCCCTGGCTATCTCATTACAGGATTTAAATAAAATACTTTCCAAGATGCACATTGACATTCTGTCTATGTCGGCTCTTTTCCGGGACATCTCAAAAGAGTCCATTGAAAAGACCTTATCACAGGCAGAATATAAGGTTCTTCCGGAAAACAGTGTCATTTTCAAGCAGGGAGAAGAAGCCGACTCTTTCTTTGTAGTTATTTCGGGCAAAGTCAAGATTTTCAGAACCTCATCTGAGGGACAGGATAGCCTTATAGGACATCTCACCTCTGGTGAAGGATTTGGAGAAGTTTCATTATTGACCGGTAAACCTCACTCTGCTTCTGTAACTACCGTTGAAGCAACAAGCCTTCTCGTATTTACAAAAAAAGAAGTTAGCAATTTGATTGAGTCACACCCCGATATTTCCATGGCTCTCATAAAAGGTTTTGCCAACCGCTTACTACAGAAAGATGCAGAAATAGATAAAGCCAGTGAAAAAGAGCGGGCCTACCAGCAGTTTGTTTCTGAACAGGATGAACTTTCACTGCCTGAACTCATCGGTCAGTCGCGGGTCATCAATCAACTGCGTGGAAAAATCGATGCGGCGGCACAAAATGATTTACCCTCTCTGATATACGGTGAACCTGGCACCGAAAGGCTTGTTGTAGCCGGGAATATTCATAAAAAAAGTCCCTGCTCTTCAGCCCCCTTTCTTTCGATGGATGCAGAAAATATTGTTTTGGAAGGTTATGGGGCCATCGTGGAATCTGAATCAGGGATGCTTCAATTGGAAATGGCACAAAGCAGTGTTCTCTTCGGGTACGAAGATAGAGCGTTTTCCTTTTCGAAAGCAAGAGGGTTGGGGCTTCTGCAAATATGCCGACAGGGATCAGTCGTTATTCAAAATGTTGATAAGTTGATAATGGGAGTACAGGAAAAACTCCTCAATTATTTACGCACTGGCATTTTTGTGACGGTTGGCGGGCAGAAGCCAATTCCCTCCAGCGCCAGGATTATTGCCACCACCTCCGCAGATCTTGAGAAATTTGCTGCAGATGGAAAATTCAATCGGGATCTTCTGGAGCTATTACAATCCAACAACATGGCGGTTCCTCCTATCAGCAAACGTAAAAGTGATTTGCGGCTTCTGGTAGACTTCATCATCATTATGGAGTGCTTCAAGACCCCTGACAGAAAACTGATAAAGGGTGTCTCCCCTGAAGCCTATCAGCGCATCATGGAATATGATTGGCCCGGCAACATGGAGGAACTGCAAATTGTTATCCGCAGGGCAATAAATCTGGCCCATGGTGACTACCTGTTCCCGGAAGATATATTTACCGGCATCGTTCCACCTGAAGGCAAATACACGATCAATCTCCTTCAGTTTGATAAAATTAAAAAAATTTTCAGCAGCCGTGCTTACCCGGGTGCTCTGCAGTTAGTTACAGTTTCTGTATTTAGCTTGATATTCCTGTTATCATTTGCAGGGAATCAGTCGCCTGACAGCAATGTAGCGCTTCTCCTGGTCTGGGGCATGTGGGAGCCGCTTCTTGTAATCAGCTGGTTCATCGGAGCCCGTATATGGTGTTCAGTCTGTCCTATGGGTGCTGCCAATGACCTGCTGAACCGAATCGGCAAAAAAAAACTGAAAGTGCCTGGTTTTATTCATGATTACGGCGTGTATTTGAGTGCAGCCGGGCTGGCAATAATCATCTGGGCGGAATATACAACAACGATGCAATACTCTCCTATGGCTACAGGCTATCTACTGCTCTCAATAGCTTTTTTTGCCATACTTTCAGGGATTTTGTTTGAACGCAGGGTCTGGTGCCGTTATCTTTGCCCCCTTGGAGCACTTGGTGCTATTTTTTCCGGATGCTCTGTTGTTGAATTGCGTTCTAACCAAAGTATATGCAACAGTACCTGCAAGGATAACAGCTGTTACAAGGGAGATGAAAATACCCCCGGATGCCCACTGTATCAGGGCCCATTTTCATTAAGCTCCAATCAGAATTGCATCCTCTGTGGCAACTGTGTAAAAGCTTGCCCTAACGATTCACCTGTTTTCAATCTTCGCATACCAGGCCATGAACTCTGGGCTTCATTGAAACCTGAAAAGTTGACAACAGTATTTGTACCCGTCATCCTGGGAACCCAGATTTTCCGCGGCTTTTTACACACTTCATTTATGCAGAATTTGGAATCAGGACTTCAATCCAGATGGGCAATCTATGCAATCATATTGCTGGCAGCCACTGTCATATCTTTTGCTTATCTGCGCATCTCAGGTATTTTGGCTTTTGGCAAACTTAAAAACAGCACCATCATCAAAGGTGATCTTTACATTCATGCCATAATACCATTGGCTTTTGTTTATGAGTTTGTCTATCAACTCAACCCACTTTTAACACGCCTTGGACACTTTTTCCCGACTCTCGGCAGGCAATTCGGTTTTAATTTAGAGTCTTGGGATTTTGCATATTTACCAGGTTCAATCAAGCCCTGGCAGGTCCTTTTCATTCTACTCGGCATGGCAGTTTCAGTAGCCTTTTTGAAAGTTATTACCAAAAAACACCAAATTGAAAAAGAGGGACCACTCAATAAACTATTCAGAAACCTGCCCATAATATTTTTGGGTGGCATCTATATTTGGATGTTTGCTGTTATGTAATTATATCCCATACGGTAGAAAAAATGCGCCTCCGGACAATCCTCGCAACAACCAATAGTAATTAGGCTTCCTACTTGTTTTGTAGTCGTTTTTTCATTCTTTACATTGCCCATATATTCCTCCTAAAATACAATCAAGCAACAACTATAAATCTTTGACGGGCTAGACTTCAATGGGAGTGGTTTTTTAAATGCCATTTTGAAGCCTTCATGTGTCTATTTTACTGTGGCGTATGTCAGATAGGATATCAAATTTTGCGCTAAATGAGAAAACGATGAATTTATTATATGGAGTTTTGAGGTTACACGGCTGAAATGGGTAAAAGGGGATCATGGACAGCAGAATAGATTATAGACAAGAAGGCTACCATAAGGGTTTTATTGATGGAAGAAGGACAGGCGGGAAAGTAAATAATACATACGTAGATAATTATTTAAAAAACAAAACTCAAAGTTTATCCACTAAAGATTCATTGGAATTTATGAAAGCGTGGAATGAGGGTTTTGCTGATGGAGTGATAAGAGTAACAAGTAATATGGTAACGAAGGAAGGTTTATTGAATAATCATATATAAAAACTAGATTAAAGTTGAATTCTTGTTGACAAAGAAAAGTATCAATTGCTGCTGATATGTCTATCCATCATGACTCTTGAATGTTTCCTGAAAGGCCAAAGTGTCCAGTGGACATATTGCCACAATGTGGTACAAAAAGTACTTGACAGTATATATTAATTAAGGAATAGATGTACTACATAAGAAATAGATGTTACTATAATCATAATACATATATTTTGAAGATTTTGCCCTTTGGTAATGGTA
>JAUXHH010000264.1 GCA_030621655.1 Desulfobacterales bacterium | reverse complement strand
AGTATTGGCCATGGGTGTAGATACTTCTATTTGGGTAGTCGGTTGATTGGTGCTGAAGAAATGCTTACCTTAAGAGGACAAGTTTAAGCAGCCAGCGGGAGACTCCGAGTAATTTTCCGTCATGGATTCAGGATACAGGTAGGTTTCATTGACTCTTCCCAAAAATACAATCCGCATTCTTTTCATCATTATCTGGGTCATCCTGTTCGGGGCTCTTCTCAAGCGCGACTATTTTATCAAAAGTATTGATATTAAAGAGGAGCAGGTCATCAAGCGCGGCCGGGAGGAAAGCTTTGCCGGCATCTACTTCCAGCAAGAAAGAATAGGATTTGTGAAAAACAGGCTTAGCGAGTCCGGCTCAGATGAATATATTCTGCACCAGGACGCTTTCCTGTACCTGAATATCCTCAATGAATCACATCCCGTTGATATGAGGGTCAGGGCAACTCTGACCAGGGACATGCTGCTCAAGGATTTTGTTTTCCACTTCACCTCCCCTTTTTACAAGATGGATGCCGAAGGGAGCGTTGAAGGCAAGGTAGTCAAATTTTCACTGACAACAGGTAAGGAAACGATTTCCGATACAATACGGCTGCAAAAGCAGCCCTTTCTTTCGACAAACAGACGTTCCTACCTCCTGAAACAGGGGCTGCAGCCTGGCGATAAGCTGAAAATCCCCTACTTCGATCCAATTTCCCTGTCAGGGAAAGACACTGTTATGGAATATAAAGGCCAGGAGAAAATCCTGGTTAACAAACGTGTTTATAACCTGCATCATTTTGTGGAGACCTTTTCCGGTATAAAAATAAACAGCTGGCTGGACGATGAGGGAAAAGTCATTAAAGAAGAATCTCCGGCCGGTTTTGTTTTTATAGCCGAACCTGAATTCAAGGCAAGGGATATTAAGGTTAAGGGAAAAGAAATTTTAAGCAGTGTTTCCATACCAGTATCCGGGGGCAGTCTTGACCTTAGCGACCGCACCTCTATCCGCTATAAATTGACCCTGCCGGAAGAGACCCATTTCGACCTTGATAAAGACCGGCAAAGTCTTGAGGGTAATATCCTCACTCTCCAACTGGAATCCCTTCCAGGGCTAAATGCTGCCGCCTGTGACGGCTTTCCTGAGGAACTTGCCTCTACTCCTTACATTCAAACCAGAAATAAACGTGTTACTGATCTGACCCAGGCAGAGGCAGGAGAGGAAACCAATGATCTAAGCCGGGTCAAGATCCTGGCTGAGTGGGTATTTGAAAATATTGAAAAACGACCTGTATTGGGTATTCCGGACGCCCTTACCACTTTGAACACAAAAATGGGGGACTGTAACGAGCATGCCGCCCTTTTTGCAGCACTTGCCAGGAATGCAGGCGTACCAACCAGGATAGCTTCCGGGGTCACCTTTTTTGAGGGAGCATTTTATTACCATGCCTGGAATGAAGTCTGCCTTGACAACAACTGGTACAGTGTTGACACAACGAAAAATCAATTTCCGGCTGACCTCAGCCATATAAAATTTGTTGAAGGAGAAACAGATAAGCAGGTCAGAATCGCTGCCCTGCTCGGTAAACTGAAAATTGAAATTGTCGACGATAAAAAGAATTAAGCCATGAAGAAGCCATCGTTGAAGAGGAGAAATCGTTGTCTGAGATAAATAGTCCTGACCACGTGCTTGCCATAGAGCACCTGACCAAAAAGTTCGGCAATTTCAATGCGGTTGACGATATAAGCCTTACAGTCAGTCGGGGGGAAATATTCGGGTTTCTTGGCCCAAACGGTGCCGGCAAAACCACCACAATCAAGATGATTGCAGGTCTTTTGAAACCTGATGCAGGACAAATATCAATATGTAACCGCGGCCTGGCAGAAGAACCAAGAGACTGCAAACAGGATACAGGATACATACCTGACCGGCCTTATTTATTCGAGAAACTTACCGGTTATGAATTTCTTCAGTTCATTGCCAGTTTGTATAACCTCGCCCCTGACACCTTTGCAAAAAACACAGCCCATTATCTCAAGCTTTTTGACCTGCTGGAATGGCAGCACCGTCTTATCGAAAGCTATTCACACGGTATGCGGCAGAAGCTGATTATCGCCAGTGTTTTCATGCTGGAGCCACCTTTGATAGTAGTTGATGAACCCATGGTCGGACTTGATCCCAAAAGTGCCCGTATCGTAAAGGAACTATTCAAGAGTCATGCAGCCAGAGGCACTTCCGTTTTCCTTTCCACCCACTCCCTGGAAATTGCAGAAGAACTCTGCGACCGGATAGGGATTATTTTAAACGGGCGTTTGCGGGCTGTCGGCGACCTGAAAGATTTACAGCTCGAAGCGAAAACAGAACACTCGGATCTTGAGGAAATATTTCTGGAACTCACCGGGGCCTATGAACTGCAGGAGATAATCGCAGCCCTGAGGTCAGGATGAAAAAATAATGCAACTTTCAAAACGAACAACCCTTTTGCAGCCCTTTTTCTATTCTGCAAAGAATAAATTTTTTCCGAAAAACAAGCTGCCGCTCACTA
>JAUXHH010000184.1 GCA_030621655.1 Desulfobacterales bacterium | reverse complement strand
ATATACAGCTACCCTATCCTCTTTTCAACAGCAATAACAAGCAGGCCGCTGTTATTAAAGGACTTTTTGCCATCTCGTCCGAAGTCAGGAATGAGGTTACGATGCGTATTGTACGATCGGCCTTTGGGGCCATCGGCATAGTGGTATTAACTACGCTGATCCTTTACCCAATAATTATTACACTCATAGGACAGTTGTCAAGGCTGGCGGATAATCTTCTGGTATCCAACATTGAAACCCTGCAGGTTCTTGGCAGCGCCATTGCAAAGCGGGATAGCGATACGGATATTCATAATTATCGTGTTACCATCTATTCGGTAACTTTGGCTGAAGCGGTCGGACTGCAGCACAGCTTGATCCGGGGACTCATCAAGGGCGCCTTTCTGCACGATGCCGGAAAGATCGGAATCAGCGACGAAATCTTATTGAAGCCCGGGAAATTAACCAAAAAAGAATTCAAGATGATGGAACAACATGTGATTCACGGCATTGATATCGTGGAAGGCTCCGATTGGCTGAAAGATGCCATCCATGTTGTCGGATTTCATCACGAAAAATTCAACGGCGAAGGTTATCCTTATGGGCTCAAAGGCGAATCCATTCCTATCACCGCCAGAATTTTTACTATCGCGGATGTTTTTGATGCCCTGACCTCCATGCGGCCATACAAAGAGGCGATGTCCTTTGAAGAGGCCATGGCGGTTTTGGAAGAGGGCCGTGGGACCCAATTTGACCCAACCCTGCTTGATACCTTCACCCCCATTGCAAAGTCGCTTTACGAAAATGTTGCAGGCTGTTCTGATGAAACCCTGTCCGAAAAGTTGGAACACATAACACGGAAATATTTGCCCCAAGTGCGGCAGCAAAATAAATTTTTTTAACTCTATTAATGAGGCTGATATTATCCGCTCTTAAAAGGTTGCCATGTCCAGTGGATATCTGGACTTTTCAGAGAAACAGAATACGTTTTTTTTCAGACAGTACGTGAATACCCTTCAAACCATTCAAGATACTTCTTTTTCAGTACAGGCCAGGAAAAACATTCCGTCAGAGGTTTTGTTCGGGGCCTGTCTAGCCTGACCGGATATTCCAGCAGTGCTTTTAATCTGCTGAACAATTCTCCATCCCCATAAAGATACTCGGCAGGAAAAAGTTCAGGATATGATAAACGTGCAGGCAGTAATGGATAGCAACCTGCACGAACTGCCTCAATGACCGAGATGCCGTAAAATTCATGCCTGGCTGTTGAGACAACGATATCCGCTTTACAAAGAAGTTTTATATATTCTTCCCGGGATTCCACATAACCGAAATGGAGAGTCTTATGGGCCAGTTTTTTCCGGGCTTCATCAAAAACTGCCGGTTTGCGCTGGAAGGACTGTCCCACTATGATCAATCTGAAATCAATGTTTTGTTTATCGAGTTTGAAAAATGTTTCAAAAAAATATTCCGGGTTCTTATCATGTTCCCAGCGGTGATTCCAGACAATGACCGGCGGACTGCCTGAATCTGACGTGCAGGTATCCGGTTCAGGAAAACCGCTGAAATCTATGCCAGGGTAAACAATTGTGGTTTTCTCCTTTATTCTATCAATTGCGCCTGCAAGTTTCATATCAGGGCAGATTTTCAGAATCTTCTCAACACCGGCGAGAAAAGTCTGCAGGTTGTATTGTGTGTTGAAACCAATCCTGTCAGAGGCCAGTGCCGTGGTGAGATTTGTCAGGCCAAAATGAAAATCGCGTTCATCTTCTTTCTGCACCGGATAGGCAAATTGGTTTTCATGAAAATAGGTGTACAGCGGTATCTGTTGAAACTGCCTGTCCACCAATGACCGGAAGGCGGCAACATCCACAAAAGAAGAGCAGAGAATGCGGTCGTATTGTTTTCCCGGGTCCTGTTTATTGAGCTGTTCGGCAAAATAGGGACCGGCCAGCCGCAGGCGCCATTTCCATTTGCGGGCCGGTAAGGTCAGCAGGTCAAAGTCATAGGGAAGATGCTGCTGCAGCCCTTGCAGAAAAAGGCCGTGCGAGCCGCCAAAGTATGGTTCAAGAAGAAGTATCTTCAAAGCGAATTCAGTTGTTTCCTTCGAGTATAAGGTTGAGCAGTGTATCTATCTGCAGTGAAAAATCCTCGGTTAATAAAACAGTTGTATAATCATCAACTATGAGAGCCGGGCCGTTTATTTCCTGACCAACTGAAAAGGACTTGCGGTCATATACCGGAACAGTGGCAGCCCCTGTCTCAAAATGGATACGCGCAGCCAGGATGGGGGAAGCCGGCTTCGGTTGTACTGTTTTTTTTCGTGGTAAAGGTGTTTTTTTCTTAGGTATCCTGATAGAGCACTGGATGGAGACCAGTTCGAGTGGTTTTTCTTCAAGCCGGTAGCCGAAATTATGCTCATGGGCCTGATGGAACAGTTCAATGAAATTTTTTTCGTAGGGGATGCGAATTTCATAGGATTGCCCCTGGTAGCGCAGGTTGAGGAATTTTTCGATGGTTTTGTTGTTTTTCCCTCCATCCCTGCTGATGGTCCTTGCCTCTGCAAGCCCATGATTTACCATTGCTTTCATACTGTCGCTAAGAACCGGCGATTGCAGTTCTTCACCCACAAGGAAAAGCGCCTGCATGTAGTCCAATGTCGGCTCGGCAAAAACCATGCCCTGGGCAGATAAAATTCCGGCACGGGCCGGGATGATGATTTTTTTGATGGATAGTTCCCGGGCCAGTTCACAGCAGTGCAGTCCGGAAGCTCCTCCAAAGGAAAAAAGGCTGAACTCCTTTGGGTCATGACCTCTTTCGAGTGACACAGCGCGTATGGCTTTGGCCATGCTTGTATTGACTATGCGGATGATCCCCAGGGCAGCAGTGACAGGATCAAGCCTTAACTGCTCAGCAAATATAGACATCGCTGTATTAACTTTTTCCTGTTGCAGTCGCATGGTGCCACCCATAAAACGCTCAGGAAGCAGACGGCCCAGAAAAAGATTTGCGTCGGTTACGGTGATCTCTTTTCCGCCAAATCCATAACAGATGGGACCTGGCCGGGCTCCTGCGCTCTCAGGCCCGACCTTTAACAGGCCCCCGGTGTCCATGTGCGCGAAAGAGCCGCCGCCGGCGCCCACGGTATTGATATCCATCACTTCAATGCGGATGGGATAGCCGTCTATCTTGTGTTCTCTGGTTAAAGTTGGTTTTTGATCACAGAGAGAAACATCAGTGGAGGTGCCTCCCATATCAAAGGTGATGAGTTTGTCCAGCCCCATTTCCCTGGCAAGCTGATGGCTGCCGTGCACTCCCCCTGCCGGACCGGAAAGGAGTGTATAGATAGCGCGTTTTTCAATATCGGCTGCGGGCAGGATGCCGCCGTTTGATTGCTGGATATGAAGGGGAACCTTCTCGAGACTTCGGCTCAACCGTTTTATGTAGGAAGAAATTACCGGACCAAGATAGGCATTGAGAAGGGTTGTGGTCAGCCGTTCATATTCCCTGAACTCAGGCAGAATTTTTGAGGAAAGGATTATTGGGACGCCTGTTTTTAAGAGTTCTTCTTTGATTCGTATTTCATGGGCATCATTGGCATAGGAATGCAGCAGGCAGACTGCAATAGATTCAGCCCCTTTTTCCCGGCATATTCGACGCAGACGATTTCCGATGGTCTTACCGGGAGATTTCAGCACAGTGCCGTCAAAAAGCATTCTTTCTTTGACGCCGGCCACCATGGAACGGGGAATTATCTCCCGTGGCCGGGTAACATTAAAATCGTAGAGTTTCGGCCTGTTCTGGCGACCGATAAAAAGAACATCTTCGAAACCATACGTAGTGATAAGTAACGTTTTAGCCCCTTTTCGTTCCAGAAAGGCGTTTGTAGCTACTGTACTGCCATGGATGATTTCCAGGTTGTCCGGCAGTTTCTGGCCGAAAAAATGGTCCAGTCCCTTTAATATTGCACGTGACGGGTCGTCAGGGGTTGAGGGAAGTTTAAATATTTGCAGGCCGGCTTCAGACTGTAGGACAAAGTCTGTGAAAGTACCGCCTGTATCAACACCCAAAATCAGACGTACCTGAGTTTTCCCGGTAT
>JAUXHH010000183.1 GCA_030621655.1 Desulfobacterales bacterium | reverse complement strand
CTCAGTAAGGTAAGGAAAACTGTTCGAGACAGACAAAATATTAATTGGATAAAGGTGTGGGTGTGCGACTCTCAGTTGACTCAGAGTTGATTCCAACAAAGAAAGCTCCAGAGAAAAATTCTTTAACACTTTGAAAAATTGGTACGCCTGGCAGGATTTGAACCTGCGACCTACGGATTAGAAGTCCGTTGCTCTATCCAGCTGAGCTACAGGCGCGTACATTAAGATATTTTAATAATATTACCATTCCCGGGCTGAGAAGCCAAGTCGGGAAAGGGGGACTACTATAGCCAGCGGGTTATCAATCCGCAACTCATTTTAGCATGGAAATAGAGGCGCATCGCCTCTGGAGAAAGACTTATTATAAGGCAGCCTCAAGTCAGTTTAATAACTACCCCGCAGTCACACATTTCAGCATTTAATAGTGAATGGTGAGAAACCCGGGCTACTGCTCGACCTTTTCTATTTCTTTCCAGACAGGCCCTTTGGGCGTATCAACTATTTCAAAGCCCTTTTGGGCCAACTCGTCCCGTACCGTATCGGCGCGTTTCCAGTCCTTATTCCTGCGGGCTTCCTCACGGTCTTTGATGAGCCGGTCGATTTCCGGTGTCAGTGGGCATTCCTTCAGCTTCAACATGTTCAAGATGGAGTTGACCTTTTCAAAGGTTTCCAGGATGTATTTTTTCTGTTCCAGGTCCAACTGGCCTTCTGAAAGGATCGGGTTGATCTTTTTGATAAAGTCAAAGATGGCACCCATGGCCCGTGACATGTTGAGGTCATTGGCCAGTGCTCCGCAAAACTTCTCTTCCATTTCAGTGAGATAGGCTGCCACCTTGGGATGGGGCAGGCCGGGAGGGAGGCAGAGCAGCTTCTGGGTGAAACCATCCAGTTTTTTAAGGTTTTTCCTGGCCTCATCGAGTTTTTTGAAGGAAAAATGCAGGGGTTTTCTATAGTGGGTAGCCAGAAGCAGAAACCTGACCTCTCTGCCACTGTAGCCTTTATTGAGCAAATCTTTCAGAGTAAGAATTGTATTGGCCTCGGCGGACATTTTCTTGCCCTCGACCAGTAGTTGTTCGCTGTGCAGCCAGTAATTTGCAAGAGGTTTTCCTGTGACAGCCTCGGCTATGGCTATTTCATTTTCATGATGCGGAAAGATCAACTCGCGGCCGCTGGTGTGAATGTCTATGGTATCACCGAGGTAGTGGGTCGACATGGCTGCACATTCAATATGCCAGCCGGGCCGGATGTTGCCCCAGTCGGTTTTATAAAAGATGCCCTCTTTCAATTCTGAAAGGGTCGAGCGTTTCAACAGGGTGAAGTCTACCGGGTTTTCTTTTTCATAGTTGTCCAGGTCAACGGTCTTGCCTATCTGTATCTTGCTGAGGTCAGCGCCTGAGAGCTTGCCGTAGCGCTTGAATTTTGAGATATCGAAATAGATGGAGCCGTGTTTTTCGTAAGCATAACCCTTGTCAATAAGTTGGCTGGTAATGTCAATCATGGATTCCACATGCTGGGAGGCGCGGGGATAACCGGTGGCCTGTTTTACACCCAGAGCATCCATGTCAGCCTTGAATTCTCTGATATAGGACTCGGTAAATTCTGCCAGGGGCTGCTTTGATTTTTCAGCACCCAGGATAGTATTGTCGTCCAGGTCGGTGAAATTCATGTAGAAATTTACATTGAAGCCTTTGCTCTCCAGGACTCGATTTATCAGGTCGGAGACAATAAAGCGCCTGCAGTGTGAAAGGTTTGCATGTTCGTGGGCAGTGGGGCCGCAGGCATAAAAGGTAACCTTTTTCTCGGAAATCGGACGGAATACTTCTTTTTTCTTGGTAAGGCTGTTGTGAAAGCGCAGTTGTTCTTCACTGCTTTCCGGCTCGGCTTTTTCTTTGGTGCTGAAGAGCGTGGTGCTGAGATATTTTTCACCGCCGTCAGGCAGGATGACAACGATGTTGCCATCCTTGATCTGTTCGGCCCGGGTCAGGGCTGCACACATAGCTGTACCGGAGCTCATGCCTACAAAGATTCCTTCCCTGTGCGCCAACTCCCGGGACATCTTAAACGATTCGTCGTCCGGGATATTGATGATCTGGAACGGCAGATTTTTGTCAAATATTCCAGGTTTGTAGGACTCTTTCATGTTCTTAAGTCCCTGGAGTTTGTGGCCCAGGAAGGGTTCTACCGCAGTCACCCTGACTTCAGGGTGATGCTCGGCAAAATATTTACAGAGCCCCATGGCCGTGCCTGTTGTGCCAAGGGTTGAGATTATGTCGGTTACCTTTCCCTTGGTCTGTTCCCAGATCTCCGGACCGGTTGTGCGGTAATGTGCCTGCCAGTTCGCTTCGCTGTTGAACTGGTCGGTAAGAAAGTAGCGGTTCGGATGTTCCCGGGCCATGATATAGGCCTGCTCGATAGCTCCGTCCGTGCTTCTTTTGGCAGGGGTTAGAAGGATTTCTACACCGTATGCCTCCATGATCATGCGGCGTTCGATGCTGGCCGATTCCGGCATGACAAGCTGGCATTTGTAGCCCTTGACCGCACAGACCATGGCCAGCCCTATGCCTGTATTGCCGCTGGTCGCTTCCAAAACGATTTTGTCCGGAGTCAGGTCCCCGCTCTTTTCAGCTGTCTCAATCATTGAAAGGGCGATACGGTCTTTCACCGATCCGCCTGGATTAAATGACTCAAGCTTGGCGTAGATTTTTACCTTTTTTGAGGGGTTGAGCCGGGTGATCAAAACCAGGGGTGTATCCCCTATTTTTTCAAGTATGTTACGATAGGCCATAATTATAAAACCTTGTAGAAAAATTAAGCAAATCCAAGAGATTGCTTTAAATACAGCTGTTATAATGGTATTGGTTCCCGAAAAGATCAGAAGCCCTGTCAGCAGAGATCTTTTCGGCAGGAACCGGAATATTCTGCACACAAACATATAACAAATACTGCGAAATGAGCAGGGTGGCAAGATAATGTGTAATTTGTGATGATTCAAGGCTAATTTAAAATCTGTACACGTGAGACGTCTACAATTCAGGTGAAAGGGAAATAAACAGCATATGGCAGAAAAAATAACATTAGCGCATGGCAGTGGCGGCAAGGCTTCCCACGATTTGATTGAAAAGCTCTTCGTGGCAAACTTCGGCAGTGAGGCACTTGTAGCCATGGAAGACAGTGCTGTCCTCAAGGCCGGAGATGCGACAATAGCCTTCAGTACCGATTCGTTTGTGGTCGATCCTATTTTTTTTCCAGGCGGTGACATCGGCTCCCTGGCTATCCACGGTACGGTAAATGATCTGGCCATGCGGGGGGCAAAACCGCTCTATATATCTGTCGGTATGATTATCGAAGAAGGGTTTGCATTAAAGGACCTTGAAACCATTGTACGTTCATTGAAGCATGGAGCTGATCAGGCCGGAGTTGAAATAGTTACAGGTGATACCAAGGTGGTCCAGTCAGGCAAGGCGGACAAGATTTTTATCAATACTACCGGCATCGGTTTGTTTGAACAGGAGCTTGACATCTCTGCTGAAAATGGACATCCGGGGGATAAAATTATCCTGAGCGGCACCATGGCGGACCATGGGGCCACAATTCTCTGCCAGCGTGAAGGTTTGCAGATCCAGGGAGATTTTAAGAGTGATTCTGCCCCATTGAATCATATGGTTGCGGCCATGATCAACCAAGTGGGTAAATCCATCCATGTCCTGCGTGATCCGACTCGAGGGGGAGTGGGCACCACATTAAACGAACTGGCAGGTTCGTCAGATGTGGGGATCCGTATCAGTGAGGCTGCACTACCGGTGCGGGATGATGTCAAGGGCGCCTGTGAACTGTTGGGGCTTGATCCTCTCTACCTGGCCAATGAGGGGAAACTGCTGGCCTTTGTCGCACCTGATGCAGTGGAAGGGGTCCTGGCTGTCATGAAGAAAATGGAATACGGGAAAAATAGTTGTATTATCGGCGAGGTTGTTGCTGAGCATCCGGGGCAGGTGGTGCTTGAGACCATTATCGGTTCAACCCGTATGGTGGATATGCTCCATGGGGAACCGCTGCCGCGAATTTGCTAGCAAATTCGAATTATGAATTA
>JAUXHH010000032.1 GCA_030621655.1 Desulfobacterales bacterium | reverse complement strand
CAATTCCTTGGTGTTGTCCGGCCAACCGAGGGTCGAAAATGGCCACAGCGCCGAGCTGAACCAGGTATCCAGCACATCTGTTTCCTGGACAAGTTTACTGCCCGCACACTTTGTACATTCTTCAGGGTCAATACTGCTGACGATCAACTCGCCGCAATCCTCACAAGTCCAGGCCGGGATCTGGTGCCCCCACCAGATCTGACGCGAAATGCACCAGTCACGGATATTATACATCCAGTCGTAATAGGTATTTTCCCAGGTTTTGGGATGAATTTTTGTCTGGCCTTCCTTCACCGCAGCTATGGCCTTTTCAGCCAAGGGTTTCACCGAGACAAACCACTGCTTGGAAAGACTCGGCTCAACTACTGTTTGACAGCGGTAGCAGTGGCCAACTCCATGCTGGTACTCCTCTACCTTTTCGAGAAGCCCCAGTTTCTCAAGGTCCTCCACCACCTTCTTGCGGCAGGCAAAGCGATCTAAACCTGCATAGTCACCAGCTGCCTCATTCATGGCGCCGCTGTCGTCCATAATCTTGAGAGCAGGCAGATCGTGTCGCCGGGAAATCTCAAAGTCATTTAAATCATGGGCCGGTGTAACCTTCAAAGCCCCGGTACCGAACTCCCGCTCAACATGCGCATCAAAAACAATGGGTATAGTCCGATTCACCAATGGCAGGACAACTGCTTTTTCAGGCAGGTTATTGTAGCGTTCGTCTGACGGATGAACAGCTACAGCCGTATCTCCCAGCATGGTTTCAGGCCTGGTTGTTGCCACCACCAGATAGCCATCTCCGGTGGTAAATGGATAGCGAATATTATAGAGCTTGCCATCCGTTGGCTCATGTTCCACCTCCAGGTCTGCCAATGCCGTATGGCAACGGGGACACCAGTTGATTATATAATCCCCTTTGTATATCAAGCCTTCGTCATACAGCCTGGTAAAAACTTCACGCACCGCCCGGGATAAGCCTTCATCCATGGTAAACCGTTCCCGGTCCCAATCGCAGGAACAGCCAAGTCGTTTAAGCTGATTTATTATCTGGCCTCCTGACTCCTCTTTCCATTGCCAGACCCGTTCGACAAATTTTTTGCGACCTATATCATGACGGCTGATATTTTCTGCAGCAAGCTGTCTCTCCACTACGTTCTGGGTAGCAATACCGGCATGGTCAGTTCCAGGCAGCCAAAGTGTATTATACCCCTGCATTCTTTTATAACGGACCAGGACATCCTGCAGAGTATTATTCAGGGCATGACCGACATGCAGAACTCCGGTAACATTGGGAGGTGGAATGACAATTGAAAAAGATGGCTTTCCATCATCCATAGTTGCCTGGAACTTTTTATGCTTTTCCCAGTATTCATACCATTTTTTTTCTACAGCAGAAAACTCGTAGGCCTTGGGTAAATCATGGATTGATTCTTTTATTTCTTCACTATTTTTCATGCGTTCTATTTATTTCCTGTTATTCGCTAAACTGATAAAGTTTCTAATTTGTTACATGACGGACCAGGGCTTAGGCAAAAAGATATTCTGATAAAGATCCAGGGCATATCGATCTGTCATGCCTGCCACGAAATCACATACTGCACGGTGGTCACCAGCCGTTTGGGGATATGGACCGCCCTGGTCCTTGGATAATCCTTTTTCAAGAAAGTGCTGATACAACTCTTTTACCACCTTCATCGCCTTGATAAAATCATCATGTACCTTGCTGGTTTCATATACATTCTTATAAAGAAAGGTCCGCATTTCTGAAATGGCTAACATGGTTTCAGGACTCAAGGTCAATCTTGCCCCGCCTTCTGCGAGGGTAGAGTAAATAAGATCCTTCACCATGGTGTTAATCCTTTCAGAGTTGGTCTTACCCAATTTTTCATAAACATGAGCCGGCAGCTGCCCTTCCTTTATAATACCGGCACGCAACCCATCATCCAGGTCATGGTTTACATAGGCTATAATGTCAGCCACCCGCACCACCCTTCCTTCCATGGTCATGGGCAGTTCAGATAAATCTTGCGGCAGTATTTCCTTCCTGCCCTTGGAGTGCATGCTGATCCCATCTCGCACCTCAAAATTCAGATTCAGGCCGTTACCTTCATTCTCAAGAATATCTACCACACGAAGACTCTGCTCATAGTGGTGGAACCCACCCGGATGCAATTCGTTTAATACTGATTCACCAGCATGTCCGAATGGAGTGTGCCCCAGGTCATGTCCCAATGCTATGGCCTCGGTTAAATGGCCGTTCAGTTTCAAAGCGACAGCGACTGTTCTGGCAATCTGGGAAACTTCAAACACATGGGTCAGTCTGGTTCGGTAATGATCCCCGGTTGGCGCCAGAAACACCTGTGTTTTATATTTTAAGCGGCGAAAGGCCTTGGAATGGATAATCCTGTCCCTGTCCCGCTGGAAGGCTACCCTGACATCACATTCAGGTTCCGGGCGCAAGCGTCCCCTGCTTTTTTTACTGAGACAGGCGTAAGGAGAAAGGATTTTCTCCTCATTTCCCTCCATCTCTTCCCGAATTGTTCGACCCATATCTAACGCCGTCAATATAAAAAAATTCTAGACAAATACCTCAGGCTGCACAGAATGCAGCCATGGGCTATCTTTTAGCATCAGCTGAAAATGAGAACAAGTCTTTTTGCAACTTTATTGTATCAGCCTGGCAATAAAGACTGCGAGATGCTTTACCTGACCATCGCTCTCACCGGTCCCAAGGCCACGCTGCCACTGCAGGAGGCAACCGGAGCATGCAGTCACCACAGTATTTGCCGAGAGTGCACTATAATCTCCCATAAGGTTTTTCCATACCTGCAGGGCCAGGTCTGGATGCGCCACCTGAAAAAGCCCGCCCTGGCCACAACATTGGGGGCCACCCTCCAATTCCTGCAAATCTATAGCGGGAAACAATTTGAGGAGTTGTCTCGGCTCCTCCGTAATATGCAGCTTGAAGCGCAGATGGCAGGGATCATGATAAAAAACTTTCAAATCAGAAGATTTATTGGAACCGGTTATTTTTTCACTGCCTGCAGAAAATTTTTTCAGAAAAAAAGAGGAAAATTCCTCTAACCTCTCTGTAAAACCGGCAGCCCTTTCCGCCCATTCGGGATCGTCGGCAAAAAGCTCCTTATACGTTTTCAGTTGGAAGTAACAGGAAGAACAGGAGGTTAAGATCGGCAGTTCATTATCCTCAAAGGCCCTTATATTTCTCTTTGCCAGGCCCAGCGTTTCATCCGGCCTGCCGGCTGCCATGGCAGCCATACCGCAGCACGTCTGCGCAAGGGGAACAACAGCTTTGCGACCAGTAGTCTCGGCAACCAAAAGCTGGGTGGCTTCAGCTATCTCCGGCTGCAGATAATTGGCAAGACAGCCTGTAAAAAAACTTATGCTCTGCTCCTGCCTGCTTGCCTGCTGCTCATTGTCGTTACCCGACTTTGCTTTTAGTTTATCTATATAGCCTTTTGCCGGCAGCTTGAATGGATGCTGCCCAAAACCCTGCAGGCGTAAACGCAGACCGCTGTCTTGCGGCAGCCATTCTCCAAGCAGTGTTTCGGCAGCACTGCCTACCCTGGTTAAGCCTGACAAAAGAAATGGATGGACAAGGGCCTTGCGTGACACAAATTTGAGAAACGAAAGTCCTGAAAACCTGGGCAATTCTGCCCGAACGCTGGTGACCAGTTCCGGGGTATCAAGACCCCTTGGGCAAGCTTCAAGGCAGGCACCGCACAGCAGACATTGCGAAAAAATTTCGGCGTAATGTGATGAAACCTCTCCCTTTGCTATTTTGGACTTAAGATGTTGTTTGCCACGCGGGGTGTGTATTTCATTGCCGGTGGCCGAATACACCGGACACACGGTATTGCAGGTTCCACATTTAACGCAGAACCTTTCCTCGTTCCTGGTACCGTTCTTCATTTTGTTCTTGTGAACCTATTTATCGCTGCCAGAGCAGATAGGCATTGATAAAAGGCTCCAGGTTACCATCGAGGACGCCATCAACATTACCGACCTCACAGTTTGTCCGGTGGTCTTTAACCATTCTATAGGGTTGCAGGACATAGGAACGGATCTGACTGCCCCAGCCTATCTCCTTTTTCTCACCACCTAGTTTTTCCTGCTCCTTAGCCTGAATCTCTTTCTCCCTGTCATAAAGGCGGGCTCGTAACATCTTAAACGCCATGTCCTTATTTCGATGCTGGGACCGTTCGTTCTGACACTGGACAACTATACCGGTAGGCAGATGGGTAATTCGCACCGCAGAACTGGTCTTGTTGACGTGCTGTCCCCCGGCGCCACTCGCCCTATACGTATCAATACGCAGTTCCTTCTCATCGATATCTATATCGATGTTGTCATCAAGCTCCGGGAAAATAAATACGGACGCAAATGAAGTATGCCTGCGCCCTCCAGTATCAAATGGGGATATCCGGACCAAACGATGGATACCCATCTCTGAACGCAAATATCCATAGGCGTAATGACCCTTAACCATCACCGTTACACCTTTTACTCCGGCTTCATCTCCTGGTAGATAATCAAGGATATCTGTCTTGAATTCTTTTTCTTCAGCCCACCTGAGATACATACGCAGCAGCATGTCTACCCAATCCTGGGCTTCTGTTCCTCCTGCTCCTGCATGGATGGTAATAAGTGCATTGTTCTCATCGTGCTCCCCGGAGAACATGCACTCCACCTCAAAGCTGCCTACCCGTTTTTCCAGTGTTTTAAGAGCCTCAGCTACTTCCTTCTCCGCCTCAGCATCCTCTTCGTCAAGGGCCATTTCAAACAACAGTGAGGCATCTTCCCAGATTGAAAAACAGGACTCCCACGACTCTATCGCATCCTGTATTCCACCTCGTTCTTTCTGTATTTTTTTTGCCCTGGAACCGTCATTCCAAAAACCTTGGGCATTGATCTGCTTGTCTAACTCAGCAAGCTGGTCTTTTTTGTTATCTACATCAAAGATGCTCCTTCAGGACCAGTATACGATCCTTCAAGTCCTGGAGTTTCTGTTTCAGTTCTGCTGACATATGATAAATTCCTCCATAATTATTGTATTATAATCATCTGGATATTGGATGCATCACAACGCTTGCCGCTTTGCTTCTCTCAAAAGGAATGCAAAAGGCAGGCTGGCGAGCAAGCATAACAACCCAAAATAATAACCGAAACCGACAAATATCGTTTTTACCTGCAACAAAGGCGCCTCAGCCACAAGATAATATGGCTGAAAAAGTGGAGAGAGGGCAGCCATTCTGCCCAGCGGATCTATAACCGTACTGACGCCTGTATTAGCTGAACGCGCCAGACTTCTCCTGTTTTCTAAAGCCCTGAACACTGTCATGGATAAATGCTGCCACGGTGCGCTTGAACGACCAAACCAGGCATCATTGGTTATGTTGACAAGCAGATTCGCGCCGCCGGCAGTCCAATCTCTGGCCAGTTTCGGGAAAATACTCTCAAAACAGATTAATACCCCAATTTCAGCACTCTGGCAAGACAGGGGGCTGACCGGTTTGCCGGCACTGAAATTTCCAATATTTTCAACCAGAGGGCCGGGAAGAGGCAAATAGTTGCTGAGCGGAATATATTCACCAAAAGGCACAAGGTGCTGCTTGTCATACCTGCCGCCAATTTCTCCCTCAGGAGTTAGCAAATAGGCGCTGTTATAAGCGAGAACTTCTCTTCTTGTCTGCTGCGATTTCTCGATACCTGCTTTTTTATAAAAGGGCGCGCCGGACAGCAGCCAGATTTTTTCTTTTGTAATCAATTGTTTTTTTAAGTTATTAAAATAAGGGTTATCGCTGACTAAAAATGGAAGTGCTGTCTCCGGCCACACAAGAAGAGCTGGTGCTTCATCCCCCTGCTCTATGGCCTGCTTCGAAAGTTCAGTATATATCTCAATTGTCTTCAAGCGCATGGCAGGAGACCATTTCTGATCCTGTTCGATATTGCCCTGCACTAAAGCAATTTTCATTTTTGGACTGCTTTCAATCTCCTCTGAAATCTGACGATAACGCAGAAGATTATAGGTCATAACTGTCAACATGATACAAAGGGCAGGCAGAACAGCGTGGAACCACGCTTTTCGGATTCTTAATGTCATCAAAACTGACAGTGAGGATTGGGCAACAGCCCTATTGTCACGCCAAAGAACAAAAAGTAATGCCGTGACGCTGTTAACCAGCACAATATGGAAAGTGACACCGAAATGGCCTGTCACATCAGCGGTCTGTATCAGGAGCAGGGCCTTATATTGAGAATATGCCAGATCCTGCCACGGAAAACCTGAAAAAAGAAAAGAGCGGATAAAATCAAGACCGACCCACAGGAGTGGCCCGACCCAAACCACTAGTACCTCCTTCCGCCTCCACACCCTGTTTATAAGAACACAAAACAGGGCCAAATAACTGCTCATGTACAAGGCAAGAAGCAACAAGGCGGGCACCGAAACCCACCAGGGAAGATTACCATACCTGCCAAGGACAATGATAATCCAGTAAAGCAAAGAGACATAATGGATCATCCCTGCCAGTAACCCCAATCGGGCTGCCCTGCCAGGACTAACATTTCTAATGGCCAACAGCAGAGGCACCAAAGCAACCCAGGCCAAAGGCCAAAACCCGGCAGCCCCGGGAAAAGACAGAAATAGCAGAAAACCTGTTCCAAGGGCAAGCCAGACAGGAAGGAAGTTGCCGCTCTTTCTCCCCTCAGCTTTCACGCTAACTTCCCCATGTCATTTTCTATGAATTTTAACTGTTTTGATATGACGCTTGGTGGCAGTAATGACTTTAAATACAAGGGGGTCCATCTCCACAGTTTCCCCAGCCTTGGGCAGATGCTTGAGTTGATGAATTATGAAGCCCCCCACTGACTCATATGGGCCGTCAGGAAGTTCTATATCAAAAAAAGATTCCACCTCTTCAATATCCTCTTTGGCATATATGACAAGGCTGCCATCCTGAAGTTCGCGCCACTGCGGCTCATCCTTGTCATATTCATCATCAATTTCACCGACAATTTCTTCCAGGACATCTTCCAGGGTAATCAAACCACGGATACCTCCGAATTCATCCGTTACAATGGCCATGTGATTTTTCTTGGCCTGAAATGCTTTCAGCAAATAAACTATACGCATGGTCTCAGGGACCAGGTAGGGCGGTTTGATAAGTTCTCTGATATCAGGGCAGTTCTGGGGTGCATCAACACAGACCAGAAGATCCTTGGCATTCAATATGCCGATAATGTTATCCGGTGACTCAGAGTAAACAGGGATCCTGGTAAATCCTTCCTTAATAATGAGCTTCAGCACGTCAGGAATTTCTGTCTGGACATCTGCACAGACCATCTCGGGCCGCGGTGTCATTATTTCGTGGATAAGGGTATCCCTGAACTCAAAAATGGAGCTGATCATCTGCCCTTCCTGGTGGGTGATCAATCCTTGCTCTTCACCTTCTTCCAAAAGTTCCTGAATTTCCATTTCCAGATCCTCAGTGGTATCTGGTGAACGGCCCAATCCCAGAATATCCAAAAGGCGGCTTATTATATTTTTGCTGGGATGCGAGTCGCTTGGATGGGATGGTGAGTCTTGGTCTTTTTCCATGCAGATTTTATCTGTAAATAAGGTGAATATTTTATTGAAGTAAAAATTCAATTTCTATTAAATGTTTTTCAGCATGGGTAGGGAAAAAATGGCATAAAGTCAAGAAAAAAATTGACTGTGAGCGCCAAAACAAGTATAGAAGTCGCTTTTAAAATTTCCAAAAGGGGATGAATGTGTGTAAGAGCTCTTCATCCCTTTTTTTGTATTGATACATTGGTAGATAAACACCCTTGCAGGACATAAACACGAGATCGACAAAACAGGAATTAAATATAATTCACTTTAACAATTGTATCTGCCTAGTTATAGTTAATGATTCGCCTGACGTACATGGCGCAGTTTGGCTGATATTGCCTCGTTAATAACATAAACAGAATAGGATTACTGTGGAAGGAAAGATCCTCATAGCAAATAGAGGCGAAATCGCTATTCGAATTATGCAGGCCTGCAAGGACCTCGGGCTGGACTATGTTGTGGTTTATACTGCAGCAGACGAGGACTCAGAGCATGTCCGCCAAAACCGTGACAGTAAAGGCAATAACAAGAGAGCCTGGCAGATTACCAGTTATACAGATCCCAATGACATTTTAGCTGTAGCAGACCATACAGAATGTACAGCGATTCATCCTGGATATGGCTTTTTTTCGGAAGATTTTCGTTTTGCCAGACGGGTGACCGTACGGGACCGGCCACTGACCTTTATCGGCCCCAACTGGCAGGTCATCAAAAATCTGGGCGATAAGATCAACACGAAGAAGGTGGCGAAATCTCTCTCCATTCCTGTCATCCCCGGCACTGACAGCCCTATTTATAATGAAATGGAAGCTGAAGAAATTGCCGACAGTTTGTTGGATGATCAAAAAAGCCATAACATAAAAAATCCTTCCATACTTGTGAAAGCCGCAGCCGGCGGCGGCGGTATGGGTATTGAAGAGGTAAGCGAAATTGAGCGGTTTCGCAGGGTATACCGCCAGGTGCAGAACTATGCCAAGAGGCAGTTTGGTGATGCCGGTGTTTTGATTGAACAATGTTTGCGGGACTACAACCACCTTGAAGTACAGCTACTCTGCAGCCGCCACGGAGAAAGACTTCATTTCGGAACCCGAAACTGCACCATCCAGAGTACGGGGCGCCAGAAACGTGTTGAAGCATCTCCAGGATTTGATGATTCATGTTTTGCCTATGATTTTGATAGCAATGAAGTGCTTGAACGAATTGTGCAGTATTCCTTAAAGCTGGCCTCCCATGTACGCTATGACAATGTTGGCACCTGGGAATGGATTGTTGCCCAGAACGGCCAACCTTATTTGCTTGAAGTAAATACCAGAATACAGGTGGAAAATGATATTTCCGCCCGTATAAGTTACATTAACGGCAAGCACCCCAACCTGATCAGGGAGCAGATACGAATTGCCCTGGGTGACCGTATTGGTTTTTCCCAGGATGCCATAAAATTTAACGGTGCAAGCATTGAACTTCGCATCGTTGCTGAAGACACCAGACGAGGATTTGCCCCGTGGATAGGCACAATTGAGAAATTCAACTTTCCACAGCATGAGTGGGCTACGGTCTATACCCATGTTCCTTTTGACAGGCCCTATATGATACCAAGTGACTTTGACCCGAATCTTGCTTTGGTCGTTCTTTGGGGAGACTCAATTCAGGAGACAAAGGAAAGGGCGAGTCAATTTCTGCATGAAACAGTCATTGAGGGCAAAAACAGCAAGAATGAGCCTATCATCACAAATATGGAATATTTGCACAACAACCTTGACCGGTTGCTCACTTTCTAAACCAGGAAAAAAATTATCTGTGGTAAATGCAGAATTAATCCCCGGATAATCTAACCAGACCTATTCAATATGGACGATCTCCGTAAAAGACTTCATAAAACTGAAGAGCGGCTTAATTACCTTATTCGGGTAAAGGACAGTTCTACCTGGGGTAATCTTTCAGGCTTTCAAGAAAAATATAATCATTTGAAGAATTCTTTTTATGATTATGAGGAAGAAGAGCTGGATGACAAGATCCATGAACTGGAAGATGCTCTCTCCTTCATTGAGGAACGCTGTGAGGAAAACCTCAGTTCCATGGAGCGGGTACGCATAGTCCGAAGTCCGCTGCGTTTCACCCTCAAGGATATCCTGGAAAACATCTATGAAGACTTTACCGAGTTAAGCGGCGAGGAAGATGCCAATATCGACCCTTCCATGGTAACTGCCAAGGCCCAGATTGTGAGGAGGATCAAAAACAAAATTTATTCGCAGCCGGTTATGGTGATAGGCCAGGAAAAAGGTCATGGCGAAGAATACAGAAACGGTGGCTCCTGTAAACCCTGGGGAAATGAAAAAGCCCTGAGATATATGAAGGTGGCAGAAACTGAAGGAATCCCCATTCACTTCTACATATTCACACCCGGTTCATTTCCAGTAGAGGACTATCCTGGAGCGGCTCAACAGATTGCACGAAATCTTTACGCACTGACAAAACTCAAGGTGCCGATGATTTCCGTTATCTCTGAAGGGGGCTCTGGCGGTGCTGAGGCTATAGGGCTTTCCGACTTTCGCCTCATGTTCTCCCATGGCTATTATTCCGTTATCTCTCCAGAGGGTGCGGCTGCAATTGAAGGAAAAATCAGGGAAGGCATGAAAGTGCCTCCCGAACTTATCGAGGCCTGTGCCGAACGTCTGAAAATTACCGCCGAGGATAACCTGAGGCTCGGCACAGTTGATCGTATTATCCAGGAGCCTATTCTAGGGGCAAGACGTGACGATTTTACCTTTTTCAAACAACTCCGATCTGAAATAATCCGCGCCACGGATGAGGTGGTATTAAAAACCAAGAGCTTCAGAGCTTTCAGGGCCTACGAAGTAAAACTGAAAAAGGCGGAGGAATCTGCTACTGAAGAACCGGAAATCAACATTTCCTGGGATCTCAACAAAGATGAAGTAAAGCGTCTGGTAAGCAATCGTTCCAAAAAATACAGAAATATGGCGACCAATTATTTTGGCGGTCAGCCAACCTCCTCAGAGGCTGTTTACAGGAGAACGCGAAATATTCTCTTCAGGCTTTATTACAGTTTCCGCTATGACTTGCTGCGAAACCAGCAGAAACAGGTGGAAAAGGTAATTGAAGATGTCTCGGGTGAAGGCTCAGTCCTTTTAAAAAGAATTTCTGCGCCAATAACAACTGCTTACAATTTTATAAGCCGAAAACCGGAAGCAAAAAAAGTCAGGGTAACTATTGAACGTCCAAGTGTACCGGAAGAATTTGATGCATGGGACATCTATACAAGTCCGCTGGCCAATGAAGACCGTACCATAAGCTGCCCAAACGCCTCCAAATCTGGCTGCAAGGATCTCTGGGTCCCCGACCTGTACGGCGAATTCTGTGGAGTTTGTGAAAACTGCGGGCATCATTTCCCTCTGGAATACGAATGGTACCTGAAACACCTTTTTGACCCTGATTCAATAAAGGTTTTTAATTCCGAGATTCGTTCACTTAATCCTTTGAACTATCCGGGCTTTGAAGACCGCTTGAACCTGGATCGGGCCAAAACAGGACGTGACAGTGCCAATATTACTTTTTACGCCAAGGTTATGGACGTGAATATAGTGACAACCATGCTCTACAGTGATTTCCGCAATGGAACTGTTGGCGCTGCCGAAGGTGAAAAATTTGTCAGGGCCTGCGAAAAAGCCCGGCTGAAACGAAGACCTCTCCTTGCTTATGTTCATACTACAGGAGGCATCCGCATCCATGAAGGAACGCTTGGTGTTATCCAGATGCCCAAATGCACAATGGCTGTGCGTGAGTATATAGACTCCGGAGGTCTCTACATAGTCGTCTATGACAATAATTCCTATGCCGGACCCGTTGCCAGTTTTCTGGGCTGCTCCCCCTATCAGTTTGCCATTCGTTCGAGCCGTGTCGGTTTTGCCGGCAGCAGGGTTATTCGGGAGACCACCGGTGAAGATGTGCCGCCGGATTACCATAGTTGCAGGAATGCACTTAAGCGCGGACACATTCAAGGTATCTGGGACCGCAGGGAATTCAGAAAGAACCTTTACAAGGCGTTGCTGACCATGGGTGGGAGAAATCTTTACTACCGTTAGTAAGTCAGTGAATGATCAGATCAATATAAAGTGAACCTGAAATTATGTACGACGAAATCAACTTTGATG
>JAUXHH010000062.1 GCA_030621655.1 Desulfobacterales bacterium | reverse complement strand
CTTTAGCCTTGTTTTTATAACCTTGACCCCTTGAAACCTAAAAAGGTCAATATTCTAAGCACTTACGACTTAAGGCTCCTGTGGCATTGGTTTCAAATTGATGTCAGTCGCTAAATTTTATTTGCATCAAATTTTATTTGGTATATAGTAACTTTTTGCAAAATGAATGGTGCTTCAGTCGAGTGTTTTACTATAAAGCATTGCATTTCAGTCAGTTAGGGTATTTTGTAACCAACAGAAGAATCAAAGAAAAAGGAGCAGCACATGAACATCTTGGTATTTGGACCCAATGGAAGCGGCAAGGGCACCCAGGGAGCCATTGTCCAGAAGAAATATAATATGCCCCATATCGAATCCGGCGCTATTTTCAGGAAAAATATCGGTGGCGGCACAGAACTTGGCAAAGCGGCCAAAGAGTATATCGACCAGGGTGTTCTGGTGCCGGATGATATTACCATCCCCATGATCCTTGACAGGCTCAAAGAGGATGATTGTAAAGACGGCTGGATTCTGGACGGATTTCCGCGTAACAAGGTTCAGGCAGAGACCCTTGACAAGGCCTTGAAAGAGGCTGGAATGAACCTGGATTACGTGATCGAGATCATCCTTGACAGGGATGTTGCCAAGCTGCGCATTACCGGTCGCAGGCTCTGCGTCAATGATAATAATCATCCGAATCATATTGCCTTTGATGCCATCAAGCCGGTGGAAAAAGAAGGCAAGATAGTGTGTCGGGTATGCGGCGGTGATCTGAATACCAGGCCGGATGACCAGGATGACGAGGCCATCGATAAACGGCATGACATCTATTATGACGACACGGTTGGGACCATGGCTGCAGTGAATTACTTTAAGGGCATTGAAGGGTCCAACGTCATTTCTGTTGATGGCGGCCCCTCCATTGGAGAGGTGTCGGAAGCCATTATGAGTCAGCTGTAGTAAATTAATTTAATAGCAATATAGAGCGTGGCGGATCATTTCTGGTCTGCCACGTTTTTTTTTGTTCGTTTTTGCACCCTTAAAACAGGGCATAAACACCCTTAAAAACAGGGCATAAAGATAAGCAAAGAAAATGAACAAATATTAATGAACAATAAATTTATACCATACTTATTTTAATGATTATTTTATGATCGAAAATCATGAAGTCCATGTTTAAGAAAAAGGGATTTACTTCTAAAACTTGACGGCTCCTCTATTATAAGGATATACTGACAGATGGTTTTTTAGTGCAATCCCGCTGTCAATGATTTTGACTGAAATGTGAGTAATATATTGAATCAATTGCTTATTCAATATTGATGTGAGGAGTATGGCATATGCCTTTATTTGATTTTATCTGTCGCTCCTGCGGCAAGGAATTCGAAGCCCTGATCATGGGCAGCAGTAAACCGAGCTGTCCGGACTGTAAGAGTGATGATCTTCAAAAGCAGATGTCTGTTTTCGCGCATCGAAGTGGTGGCGCTTCATCTTCATCCGGGAGTTCGGGCAGTGGGTCAGGATGCTCCAGTTGCTCCAGTTCAAGCTGCAGTACATGCCATTAGATTTAGGGAAGTAAGCTGTTATCTGACAGTTTAAAGAGAAAAATTACAAATAATATTATGGGAATTCTATTATGAAAAAGCATATAAAGATTGGCACCCGCGCTAGTCTCCTGGCCACGACCCAGTCCACCTGGGTAAAAAATCAGATTGAGACCCAGCATCCAGGCGTGTCGGTGGAGCTGGTTAAGATAGTGACCAAAGGAGATAAAATCCTTGATGTGCCTTTAGCCAAGGTGGGAGGCAAGGGATTGTTCGTTAAGGAGATCGAGGAGGCGCTGCTCCGAAAGGATGTTGACCTGGCCGTGCACAGCATGAAGGATGTACCCTCAGAATTGCCTGAAGAGTTGCATTTAGGTATTATTCCGCCGCGGGAAAATCCACATGATGCTTTTATTGCAAACAAGTTTGCATCTTTTGGTGATCTGCCGGAGGGTGCAACGGTTGGTACCAGCAGCCTAAGGCGTCGGTCCCAGCTTGCTGCCCTGCGTCCTGACCTTAAAATAGTAGACCTGCGCGGTAACCTTGATACCAGGCTTCGTAAGCTTGATGAAGGACAATTTCAGGCAATTATTCTGGCAGCAGCAGGGTTGAATCGCCTGGGCATGAGCAGCAGGGCAACAGGATATTTTTCGGCAAAAGAAATGCTGCCTGCAGTCGGGCAGGGAGCCCTTGGCATTGAACTGCGTAAGGATGATGATGAACTGTTGGAAGGTCTTGCATTCTTGAATGACGAAGAAACAACCGTTGCTGTTGCTGCAGAGCGGGGCTTTCTGTCTCGGCTTGAAGGGGGCTGCCAGGTGCCGATAGGCGCTTTCGCAGAGGTCCGTGACGGCGAGGTGGAACTGACAGGACTGGTAGCCTCGATTGACGGCAAGGTGGTGCTGAAGGAATCCATGAAAGGTTTGAGTGGTCAGGCGCAGCAGCTTGGCACCCAACTGGCAAACAAGCTTCTTGATATGGGCGCCAGAGAGATCCTTGCTGAGGTTTACGACCAGGATTGAGTTAAGAATATAAAGAAAATATTAAGGATATGAACAGTTTGTTATCACAAGCGAAATCTAAAGAAAAACATTCTGCCCCAATGGTATATCTCGTTGGAGCGGGACCGGGTGATCCAGGCTTGATCACAGTCAGGGGCAAGCAGTTGCTGGAGAGAGCCGAGGTGATAATTTACGATTACCTGGCCAGCAAAAAACTTCTCAAGTATGTGCCCAAGGATGCAGAGTTCATTTATGCCGGGAAACGGGGAGGGGGTAAGCACACCCACACCCAGGCTGAAATAAACGAAATGCTTATTGACAGAGCCCTGTCCGGGAGAATGGTTGTTAGGTTGAAAGGAGGCGATCCTTTTATTTTTGGCAGGGGCGGTGAGGAAATTGAGGAGATCGTTAAAGCAGGGATACCATTTGAGGTGGTGCCCGGAGTTACCTCGGCAACTGCTGCAGCCACATATGCCGGCATTCCTATCACCCACAGGGAATATACATCTACGGTTGCTTTTGTAACGGGCCATGAAGATCCGACAAAAAAAGACAGCAATATTGCCTGGGATAAACTGGCCACAGGTGTTGGCACCATCGTGGTGTATATGGGCATAAAGAATCTTGAATCCATCACTGAGAAGGTGATCAAACACGGGCGGGACCCGCAGACGCCGGTGGCTGTTGTACGCTGGGCTTCCACCTCTGAGCAGCGGACAGTTGTGGGAAACCTGGAAAATATCGCCGAGATTGTAAGGAAAAATAACATAAAGCCGCCGTCTCTTGTGATTATCGGTGAGGTTGTCAACCTGAGGGATACTATAAACTGGTATGAAAAAAGGCCGCTGTTCAGCAAGCGCTTGGTTGTTACCCGGACAAGGGACCAGGCGAGCGAACTTGTAAATATGCTCGAGAACTATGGGGCAGAGTGCATTGAATATCCAACCATCTCGCTCGAGCCGGTTGATTCGTACGAGATTTTAGACCGGGCTCTGGAAGATATAGAGACCTGCAATTGGATTTTATTTACCAGCATTAACGCTGTTGATTATTTTTTTAAACGTCTGTTTGAGTTGGGCAGGGATGTTCGGGATCTCAAGGGTCCCAAGGTTGCAGCAGTAGGCAGGGTCACGGCAGAAGCTTTGGCCGGTCGGGGCATTAAGGCTGACCTGCTGCCTGAAGAATTTACCGGGGAGGGTCTGGCTGAAACGCTGATTAATGATGGCGTTGCAGGTTTGAATATTCTTATTCCCAGGGCCTTGAAGGCGAGGGAAGTACTGCCGCAGAGATTAAGTGGTGCCGGTGCTGAAGTAACGCTGGCCCCTGTGTATCAGAATGTTCTGCCACAAAGCAGTGCCGGTGAAAAACTTAAGGATGATCTCCGTCAGGCCCTGGAAGAAAAGAGTGTAGAAATGGTGACATTTACAAGCTCATCAACTGTAAAGAATTTTGTGACGCTCCTGGATATAAGTGGTCCTGACGAGCTGCAGAAGCTCATGACAGACGTTGCAGTAGCGGCCATTGGACCGATAACAGCAAAAACTGCAGAAAGTTATGGATTGACGGTGGATGTTCAACCTGCAGAGTACACAATTCCCAGCCTGGTCGAAAGCATTGTGGGGTATTTTACTTCACAGCCTGCTGGTTGAAGAGCTTGTAACTTGTAAATTGCGCTGAAGGCGCTGCCAGGCAGGCTCTCTACAAAGTCGTTTTTTATATACATGATTATAGAATCTAACAATCCCGATGAAGTCGGCCCCCCGGCTGCCTATCAAACATTACCCCCTTTCGAAAAATCACTCGTTCAGCTCGCCTCCATAATCTATGAGCCGGTCAACCGGATTACTTTTGCAAATTGTCTTCGCAGGGCCAGGATTATGGGGCCAAAAGGAGAATGGCTGACTTCAGCCGCCCTGAGCCCTTATATTTTAAAGCTCCAGGATCTTGAACTGCTGGACAAAGATTGCCGTTGTCCGGAAGAATTAATTGAACTGGCGAGCAGGGAAGCTGTTTCCGCAGGGAGCTATAGGGGTATGGCCGAAGCTGTTCAGGGAGAGATTTCCTTTTCGCAATACCAGTCAAAATGGCCGCAGCGGTGCTGGCGCGCTATGCGTGAGTACAGAATTGGATTGTATACTAACGAAATGGTGCATCTTGAAAACATGCACCTCCTTCTTGATAAACAGTGCGAAGATGAGATTGTCAGGCATTTTCCTGCTGTACGGTTCTGCAACAATCCCTTTGATTCTGAGTGGCTGAAGGTTCAAGCACCTTCTTTGCAATTTTATATACTCAGCCAGATGATGAACTTTTCTCTCCATTATCTCACTCTTCTTGAAAAACCGTTCGAGTATCTGAGAAGCGAAGCAACGCTTCAGTCAATTCCATCCGAAGAGCGGTTGCCTTTTTATCGTTTGCTTGCAACCTTCCTTCTGTGGCAAGGCAATTTGCAGGAAATGACAAATCTTATCCGGGAAAATCCTGAATCTTTTTTTGCCAGCGGCATGGAGGGATGTATTGATTTCATGCTCGGCAACAATGAACAGGCCCTCCAACTGTTTGAAAGAGATTTGCAGCAGTTGAAGAAAATTGCCGGCAGGAAAAGAGTATTTTTTCCTAATATTGCCGGACTGTTATTTGTCCTGTCATTGTTGAAAACAGGAGATATAGGCAGTTTCAGCAGGATAAGAAAATTTGTTGACACAGTGCGTACGCAGCAGTCAGGCAATATGCTCTTAGGCGCATATGAGATGCTGGAACATTTTCTGTCAGCCCAGGAAAGTGGAACGGTTGACCTGCCGGAGGATTTTTCTGTTCTGGCATCCAACAGCATCACTGTTTTACTTGGGATCCTGGTGCATTTCTGGTTGAGTGGCGGACTGCCTGAACTTGATGATGGAGGTGAAGCACATGAAGTTTTAAAGCTTTTATGCAACAGAGCTCAGGAAAACGGCTTCCTGTGGATCGCCATGGTATTTGCTGAATTGATCGGTAAAGTTGAACAGAACCAGGATCTGCTGGATATGGCAGAAAATATCCGCAAACAGACGAAAATGACATCTGTCGTTGATGCTGTTCTTTTAGAGGAAGCATGGAAGAGAAGGTTGAATGCACTCATCAGTATCACGGCTGATTCTGAGAATTCCGCACAAAAAACTGCGAGTAATTGCCGAATGATATGGCTGGTCGGCTATCAGGATGGAGCAATTACCATTACTGCCCGGGAACAGAGGGTAAATTCAAACAAGTGGAGCAAGGGTAGACCAATAGCGCTTTCCAGACTTTTCTCGGGACGTAAGCTGGATTTCATGACAGATTTTGACAGAAGGGTCTGTAAAACCTTAAAACGTGAACAGAATAATCAAAACGTTACATACCGTTTTGACCTCAAGCAGACCTTGCCGGCAATGGTGGGGCATCCATTGCTCTTTCTCGAGGAATCACCAGATATTTCCGTCGAGTTTGTCAGGGGGGAACCGGAGCTGTTGGTAGAGAAGTTAGAGAACCGGCTGCGCGTCAGGCTTTTGAAGGATTTTTTTGAAGAATCTGTTTCGGTTATCAGGGAAACCCCGACCCGTTTTAAAATTATAGAGGTAACAAAAAAACATAAGGATATAGCCAGAATAATCTCCCGAAAGGGGCTGCAGGTCCCGGCATCATTCAGCAAACAGGTCATGGCTGCTGTCAGTAATCTTTCCTCTTTCATGACAGTGCACTCGGCAATTGCCGTTGACGCTGATGCCATAAATACATTGAACGGTACCTCTGGCCTGATCAAGGAGGTTGGAGCCAGTCCGCAGATTCATTTACAGTTAATCCCTCTGGGAACGGGTTTCAAGCTGGCAATGTTTGTTAAACCTTTTGGCACCAAGGGTCCATATTTAGAACCGGGACAGGGAACTGAGAATATCATGGCCGAGGTTGACGGCCAGAGGCTCCAGACCAGGAGAGACCTCGGACTTGAAGAAGAGAAGGCCAGGGAGGTGGAGAAAGCTTGCCCGACTCTGGCAGAGCTGGAACAAACAGGCCGGGAGTGGGTGCTGCAGGAGACTGATATCTGCCTGGATGTACTGCTGCAACTTCGGGAAGTAATGGATGAGGTGGTCGTTGAATGGCCTGAGGGGGAACGAATTGCAGTCCGGCAGGTAGCCTCCATGGATAAGCTGAGCCTCCAGGTGCACAGGATGAAAGACAGCAAGCGGCTATCATGGTTTGCGATGACCGGATCCCTTTCCATTGATGAGTCGCTGGTTATCGATATGAAGAGGCTTGTGGAACTGGCACGCAGGAATTCGGGACGGTTTCTGCCGCTTGGTAATGGGGAGTTTCTTGCTTTGACCGATGAATTCCGCCGCCGTCTGGATGATATCTCCTATTTTGCAGAATTGCCGGGTAAGCAGGATGCATCAGACCGGTTGTTGCGGATACATCCGCTGGCGGCACTGGCCCTGGAAAATATAACCAAAAGTCTGGGTGCCCTGGAAGCTGATGAAACCTGGATGAAGCAACTGCAGTTGATCAATGAGGCACAGTCGCTTGAACCAAAGGTGCCTTCAACACTGAGGGCCGAACTGCGGGATTATCAGATCGAGGGGTATCAATGGTTGTCGCGACTGGCGCACTGGGGAGGAGGGGCCTGCCTGGCAGATGATATGGGTCTTGGTAAAACATTACAGGCCCTGGCAATCATCCTGGAAAAGGCCCCTAATGGTCCCTCCCTTGTTGTTGCACCGACTTCGGTATGCATGAACTGGCAGCATGAGGCCAAACGTTTTGCCCCGACACTTAGAATGCATCTGCTGGGGAGCAGGAGCAGGAAGAATCTGGTTCAATCCTTGAAGGAATTTGATGTGCTGGTGACAAGCTACACCCTTCTGCAGCAGGAGGCCAAGCTGTTTGCCGGTATAGACTGGCAGATAATTGTCCTTGATGAGGCCCAGGCAATAAAAAATATGGAAACCAAGCGTTCCCGGGCTGCAATGTCGCTTAATGGCAGGTTCAAGCTTTTGACCACCGGGACACCAATTGAAAACCACCTCGGGGAGTTATGGACTCTTTTTAATTTTATCCTTCCAGGTCTTCTTGGGTCGCTGGAAAGCTTTAATCGAAGATTTGCTGTTCCTATCGAGCGTTTTGGGGATCATGTAGCCAGGAGAAAGCTCAAAAAGCTTATCCGGCCTTTTATATTGCGCCGCAACAAGGCTCAGGTACTGGAAGAACTGCCGCCACGCACAGAAATTACGCTGCAGGTTGAAATGAATTCGAAAGAATTGGCATTTTATGAGGCAATGCGCCGCCAGGCTCTTGAAAATCTTACGGTTAACAGGCAGATGTCCATCCAGAATCGAAAGGTCAAGGGAGTGAATACTGTTCCCGCGAGAAAAAATAATGCAAAAGGGTATACGGTCAAAATCCTGGCCGAGATCATGAAGCTGCGCCGGGCCTGCTGTAATCCAAGACTTGTTATGCCTGAAAGCGATATTGAGAGCTCAAAACTGCTTCTTTTTGAAAAGGTGGTTGATGAGTTGCTGGAAAACAGGCATAAAGCTTTGGTTTTCAGCCAGTTTGTCGGGCACCTGCAGATTATCAGGTCCTTTCTTGATAAGAAAAAGATAGAATATCGTTATCTTGACGGGTCAACTCCGGTGAAAAAACGGGAGAGAGAAGTGGATGCCTTTCAGGCGGGCCAGGGAGATTTGTTTCTTATCAGCCTGAAAGCTGGCGGCCTGGGGTTGAACCTGACCGCTGCAGATTATGTTATCCACATGGATCCCTGGTGGAATCCGGCAGTTGAGGACCAGGCATCGAACCGGGTTCACAGGATCGGACAGGTCCATCCGGTGACCATATACAGGTTGATCACCCAACATACGATTGAAGAGAAGATTGTCAAGCTGCACCACAAAAAAAGGGACCTGGCCAACAGCTTGCTTGCCGAGGCTGAGATGAGCAGCAGGATTTCAGTTGAGGAGTTGCTGGGACTGATTCAGGAACAGTAAAGAACTTAAGGTCTCAAGGGGTCGAGGGGTCAAGTGAAAAAATATAAAAATAACAATTGTAATTTCTCTAATCTCGCTGCTATTTGCCTTTAATATTTCATTCTGCACTGCCTTGACTTAAGTCTTACCCTTGAAACCTTGACCCCTTGAAACCTTTTT
>JAUXHH010000151.1 GCA_030621655.1 Desulfobacterales bacterium | reverse complement strand
AAAAAAGAGGCTCTTGAAATATAGTATGGGGAATTTGTACGGCTTAGGTAAAAAGGAAAAGGAGCAGTGAGAATATCTCCTGGTGCTTTACATGAGGTCAGAGTGCTTTGCTTTCAGCCAATCTAAAACTTGTGGGCGTAACACCTTTGCGAACTCCAAAAGTTCCTCAGCTTCAGTTTCACTGATAACACCTATCTGGTCATACTCGGCGATATTTCTCTTCTTGCGGCATGTATCAAGATACTGTGCATCTTCTTTCAATTCCTTGCCGAGAATCTCCGGCATTGCAAGAATAGTTCGATAATGCTGCAGTGTCCGTTCAGGCATGGCCCGCAAACCCCGCATACATTATTCTGGCGCCTATTATCACGTTATCCTGCGGGCTGTTATGCAAGAATTTAGATTGGTGACAGGAATTTCTTATGTGGATTCTTTCTGATAAACGAGGCTGATCTTTTTCCCAAATTCAGGGAGGTTATCATGTATGGTATCCCAGAGACTTTCCAGGTCAACCCCAAAGTAGTCATGAATTAACACATCTCTTAAGGCAGCGGCCTCTTTCCATTCAACCTCGGGATATTTTTCTCGAATGGTATCTGGTATATTTTTTACAGCTTCTCCAATAACTTCGAGATTCCTTATCAGGGCATCAATTGTTTTTTCATCTTTTGCAAGATCGCTATATTCCAACCCTTCAATATAGCGGTTTATTTTAGAGAGTGATTCAATAATATCTTCAAGAAAAAGAAGGGAGTCTCTCATTTCAGACGTACTCCGCCTGTTGGAATATTTGTTTTTTGATACGGGGTTTCACAGCTGATTTCATAACCAGATCAACCTTATGTTTGAAAATGTCTTCAAGATAAAATTTACACCTGATAAAGTTAAAAAAATCCTTGTTCCCTTTCCTAAACTCAACCAGCAAATCAATGTCACTCGTTGGCAAAGATTCTCCCCTGACTGATGAACCAAAAAGGGCAATTGAGTCAACACCGAACAGCTTCGAAAGTTCCGGTTTATGCATCGAGAGTATTTCAAGTATTTCCTGGCGATTCATAATGTTATCCTTTTTATTCCGGATTAAGCTTCAAATATAGCATGGCTGGTTGGTTTCCCCAATTAATATTTAAAAAAGGGACCGATAATGCTTGGGTCGGGCCTGACAAATTGACATTCGCCAACCCTTAAAGTTCATAAAGCTATACTAAGCCTGGACTCGTGAATGGTTCTTAAAGTGTCACTGATCCAAAGGAAATCCCCCGTTGCTCAAGGGAAAGAGCACAGGATCAGATATACTGTAATTGACCCTATCACTGCCAGGGAAATCAAGTGACTTAAATGAATTTGTTCGACAAAACCCGATAACTATACAGACGACACAGGCAGCTTCTTGGCAACTGTCGGGAAAAGGCTCATATCTGTATGCGGCAGAAAGAGGGATGCCACATAATGATTCATAAAGTTAGGACTTTCAGATAACTCCATGTTGGTCATCAACTTACTGACCTCATCACGCTCCAGAAACCTTTTGTGGTCGGTGAGACTTATCTGCGCGCCCAGTAACGAGGCATTTCCGAGGTAATAGAATTTATCCCGATCTATATCCGGCAAGAGGCCGATGCAGATGGCCTGTTCCAGATCAATATAGTTGCCGAAGTTGCCGGCCAGGATCACCCTGTCGAGATCAGAAAAGGCCATGCTTACTGATTCAAGCAGGGTCTGGTAGCCGGCATACATGGCGCCTTTGGCCCGCATAAGGTTATCAAGATCAACTTCAGTGATGACAATGTCCTCATCCACTGCTGAATCCTTGGCCCAGACCAGAACATATTCGTAACCATCATTGCCTTCCCGGATTCTGGGGTGATCAAAGCCCCGATTGAATTTTCCCTGCTGATCGATGACCCCTGCTTCAAGCAATTCCGCCACGATGCTGATCAACCCGGAGCCGCAGATACCCTGGGGCTTGGCATGGTTGATGGTGATGATCATGGGATCCAGAGTCACGGGCTCGATGTGAAAGTTTTCAATAGCACCGCCAGTGGCCCGCATTCCATGCTTGATGCCGCCTCCTTCAAAGGCCGGGCCCGCAGAACAGGCTGCGCAGACCATCCACTCCTGGTTACCTATGACGATCTCACCATTGGTACCTATATCAATAAACAGCGTGAGTTCCTGGCTTTTATGCATCTGGCAGGCATGGACGCCGGAGGTAATATCACCCCCGACATAACTTGCAACTGATGGATAGAGAAAAAGCCGGACAGAGGGATGGGCGGAGATCCCTATAGATGAAGCACGTGTTATGGGATACTGGTTGCAGGTGGGAGTATAGGGCGCTTCACGAACAAACTTTGGATTGAGCCCCAGCAAAAGATGGGACATGGTAGTATTGCCGGCAGCCATTATATAGCTGATGTCATTATGGGTGATTGAGACTTTTTCACAGAGCGTCTCAATGACATTATTAAAGGTATGAACCACTCTTTCCTGGAGTGCCTCAAGGCCTCCGGGTCGCTGAGAATAAACAATCCGGGAGATCACATCTTCGCCATACTGGATCTGCCCATTATACTCAGAGGCATCAGCAATCACTTCACCTGTATTAAGGTTAATGAGCACCCCGCACACAGTTGTGGTGCCGATATCCACAGCAAGACCATAAAATGTATCCTTTGTATCGCCTGGTTCAACAGCAATAATGCGGGAAGGCTCTTCAACCCTTTTGCCGCGCAGCAGGATGGCGGTTACCTCCCAGTCGGCTTTGCGCATAATAAAAGGAAGTTCATGGAGCAGTTCCGGATGATCATAGGAAGGCTCCCGACATTCCGGGCAGCCCTTGCTTATAGCCCGGGTAAGTCTCTGTAAGTCTGAAACGTTATCTTCTATGGTGGGCTTGCTCAAGGAGAAGAACCGTTTTTCCACCGGTGGTTCAACATCCCATTTGCCGATGAGATCACCAAGGGAGCGGGCAGAAATTGACCGGGTGGTCTTAGGCTTCCGTTTCAGTTTCTTCCCGTCTTTTCTAATGGTCTCAGGGATCTGCACCACAAGATCAGTGACGACCTTTGACTGGCAGGCAAGCCGGAACCCCTGTTCTATCTCTGCGCTTTTCAGCTGTGTTGCCTGGGTGGCGGCAACTTCGCCCTGCTCTATCTGGACCTTGCACTTACCGCATACACCTTCACCACCGCAAAAGGCATGGATATAAACCCCGGCGTTGGCTGCGACATCAAGCAGGTTCTCTCCTTCTTCAACAGTTACCTTGACGTCATCAGGTAAAAAATGGACTGTTTTCGCCATATATATGAAAGCTCCTCAATAGTTTGCTGCCCAATGAACCTTGTTTTACGCTTTTTTTCAAACGAAAATATCCCTTTTGCGCTCAGATCAAAACAAAATAAGGTCATAAATGCATGGGATACAATTTATGCTGATCAACAGTTTACTGAAAACATTTATTCTGGTAGAGTTGCCAACCTGTTTGAAAACAGACCATTTTTCAAAAAGATAATAGATAATTCCCCGTTGCAATAAAGACTTTAATATATCCACGGAACTTTTCCATGCAAAACGAACAACTGCCAGACTTTGTTAATTTTTTATTGCAGCCGACCGCCTACGCACCAGCCCCTGAAACTGTCAAGCTTGTCCAGACGCATATTTCCTACGTCTTCATAGCAGGCGATTTTGTCTATAAATTTAAGAAACCGGTTGATTTTGGCTTTCTTGACTTTACCACCCTTGCCAAAAGGCACCAGTATTGCCAACAGGAACTCATTTTAAACCGACGCCTCTGCCCCTCGATCTATCTTGACCTTGTTGCCTTGGAAAAGATAAACAACAACTTCAATCTGACGGACCAGGCGCATGCAAACGTGAACAATACTGTAGAGTTTGGCGTTAAGATGAAGCGCATGCCCGAAGAGCGGATGATGGCCAATGTCATCAGGGCCGGTGGGCTGAACCCTGAAATGGTTGATGCCGTCTGTGATGTCCTGGTTCCTTTTTATGCCAAAGCTGACGGCGGGCCTGAAATACAGGAATTCGGCAGGCCGGAAGCAGTCAGTGTGAATATTTTTGAAAACTTCTCGCAGACTGAAGGTTTTATCGGCAGTAAGTCACTCAGCAAATCTCAGTTTGACCGTATCAAAAAATTTTCCACCACGTTTCTCCAACAAGATGACCTCTTTGCTGAAAGGATTTCTGCCGGCCGTATCCGTGACTGCCATGGAGATATGTATTCCGCAAATATCTGCCTGGCGGACAAAGTGTATATTTTTGATTGTATCGAGTTTAATGAACGTTTCCGCTTCTGTGACGTGGCAAGCGATATAGCCTTTCTTGCCATGGATCTTGATTTTCACGGGTTGACAAACATCTCTAATAGATTTGTCAGCCGTTTTATGAAAAAATCAGAGGACGACACGCTGGGAAAAATGCTCAACTTTTATAAATGCTACAGGGCCTATGTCCGAGGTAAAATAAATCTTTTTACTGCAAATGCCCCTGAAGTAGACATGCCAACCAAACAGCAATGCCTGGAAATGGCCGCAAAATACTTTCAGCTTGCCGAACGATATGCAACATAATGCTCATGATAAGAACAGTCCTGTGATCTATGCCTTTTTGGGCATGATTGCCACTGGCAAGAGCACTCTTTCGCAGGCCTGGGCCTCGCATAAACAGTTGCGCTGTTATAATTCAGACTGGGTCAGGAAGGAGATAGCCGGCATTAATCCGACTGAGAGCCGGCGGGAATCAGCTGATTCCGGTATCTATACAAAAGAATTTTCCCAAAAAACCTATAAAACTCTGCTTGAAAGAGCCGA
>JAUXHH010000002.1 GCA_030621655.1 Desulfobacterales bacterium | reverse complement strand
GGTTCATAGTCAGCTTCAGCCTGATGGGCGGTATCCTCTATTTTTTCAGGGGCCAACTCCCGACTGTTTTTCAATATTTAAAGGCAGTACAACCTCTCTACTTTGTTTTAGCCGTCCTTATGTTTTTTACAGGTTTGCTGGCCGTTGCTTTCCGTCTTCGTTCCGTTATCCAGGTCCATGGTACAAAAATTTCTATTTCAACAACATATTATGTCAACCTGATAGCCCTGTTCTTCAATAATGTCCTGCCATCCACGATAGGGGGTGAGATGGTAAAGGCTTATTACCTGTACAAAGCTTCAAAAGGCAGCGTGACGGTATTCAGTGCTGTAGTGGTTGATCGACTTTTTGGTCTTGTGACAATGCTGCTTATCAGTATTTCAAGCATATTTTTTCTGGACATTGCACAGGGTTCTCACAAAATACTGGGAAGCATAGTAATGCTGACTGCTGCAACAATTACACTTGCTGTTTTAATTTTTAACAAAAAGATAGTTGATGGCCTCTGCCAACTGCATATCCCGCTTTTACCTGCTATTTTTCTGGAAAAAATAAGGGAAGTTTACCGGGCAATGTATGAGTACCGTGAGCATAAAGGGATATTTGGCAAATGTATCGCACTCACTGTCTTGGGACAAATTTCGTTTATTATTGTAAATTTTCTACTGGCCACAAGTCTTTCTATTGAAATACCCATAGGCTTCTTTTTCTTTTTTGTTCCCATTTTATTAATTATGGGTGTGGCCCCGTCGGTGAATGGTATCGGTGTCAGGGAAGCGACCTTTCTATTCTATCTCACTGAGTTTACAACACCTGAAAAGGCTTTGGCCTTATCTTTATTAACCACCTTTTTCATGATTTTTGTTGGAATTATAGGTGGGATAATTTATGCCTTTAAAGGAGGGATTGGTTCAGGTATTGAGAGAGTCTCTCTCGATTAAGTTTTTCTCGATTTGTTCTACCATCTCACCAGGAAATCGGGTATAGTGGCCAGCCGAAATTTCATACAACCTTACACTTTAAAATAGAGCAATTAATTGGAGGAACATAATGAAGTTAATACTATTAGGAGCCCCAGGGGCAGGCAAAGGAACTGTAGCAAAACTATTAACAACCATAGATGGTTCAGTCCAGATTTCCACCGGAGATATTCTGCGCGGTGCAGTCCAGACTGGATCAGAGCTTGGCAAAGAGGCAGAAGCATATATGAAGAGAGGCGATCTGGTTCCTGACTCCCTGATTATGGGAATAATGGAAAAAAGACTGCAGGAATCCGATTGCCAAAAAGGTTTTCTCCTTGACGGCTTTCCAAGGACAATTCCCCAGGCTGAAGCACTGAAAGAGTTGCTGGCTAAATTGGATATTACTCTCGATATGGCAGTTAACATCGATGTGCCCAAGGATGTAATCCTCGACAGGTTATGCACACGGAGAACCTGTGAGAACACGGAATGCCAGGCAATCTATAATGTGAAGAGCAGCCCGACAAAACAGGAAGGGATATGTGATAAATGTGGCAGCGCCGTTATCCAGAGGGATGATGAGACAGAAGAAGCCATTTCGCATCGGCTTCAGACTTATAATGATAAAACAGCACCCTTGATCGGGTTTTATGAAAAGGAAGGACTGCTCAAAACCGTTTCCGGTACGTCCAGTGATACTGTTGTACAGGAATTAAAGGCTCCGCTGGGATTCTAATTGCAGTAAACTGTTTAGGAATGCACGATATGAGGAGTTTGTTTCCAGAGGGAAGCTGAAAGACTTGAAAAATAAAACAAGTGAGATGAAAAATGTCAGAATTTCCTGTAATTAAGACGGAATTCAAGGGTTTGAATCTTGTCCATCGTGGCAAGGTCAGGGATCTTTACGAAGTTGACGACAAACTCCTCATGGTAGCCACTGACCGGATTTCAGCATTTGATGTGGTAATGGATGACCCCATCCCCAATAAAGGCAAAGTTCTCACCGAACTTTCTTTATTCTGGTTTGACTTTTTAGGCGATATTCTGCCTAACCATCTGATTACTGCGGATGTTGGCAAATATCCCTCTGCCTGTCAGCCGTATTTGGAGGAACTGCGCCACAGAAGCATGCTGGTCAAGAAGGCAAAACCCTTACCAATTGAGTGTATTGTCAGGGGATATCTTTCAGGTTCATTCTGGAAGGCATATCAAAAGGATACCACTGTCTGCGGCTTTCCACTGCCGCCAGGGATGGTTGAGTCAGATAAATTTGATAAACCTTTGTTTACCCCTTCAACGAAAGCTGAACAGGGAGAGCATGACGAAAATATTTCCATTGCAAAGATGGAAGAAATTGTTGGTAAAGATGAGGCTGCAAAAATTATTGAAGTGTGCATGAAATTGTATCAGAAGGCAGCTGATTATGCCCTGAGCAAAGGTATTATTATCGCGGATACAAAGTTTGAATTAGGGTGGTTCGAGGGAGAATTGATCCTCATTGACGAGGTGCTTACCCCGGATTCATCCAGGTTCTGGCCCTTGGATCAATATACACCGGGGACCGGACAACCGAGCTTTGACAAACAATTCCTGCGGGATTATTTGTCAACACTTGACTGGGATAAAACCCCCCCGGCACCACCACTCCCGGAAGAAATTCTTATAAAGACCGGTGCCAGATATGGAGAAGCTGTTGAGAAAATCATAGGCAGCTGATTTTACGGGAGAGAGATTTTCTTAAAAGGTGTATCGAGTCTGATGTTCGAAGACCGGCAGGAAAATTTTTTGAGCCTGGCTCATGAAAAATGTATTTGCCAGTTCCATGTTTTTAAAACAAAGGGAATAATAGGGGTCTTTTTTTTCACCAATTAAATTATAAGCATTTCCCTCCCACTCGCTATTAGCCTTTAGCAGTGCCTCCTGCTTACTTTTGCCTTTATAAATCTCCCGGGCAAAAACAAAAGAAGTCCGAGGGAAAAAATGCAGCGGTTCCGAGAGACCCTGCCAGTACAAGGTGAGCAATTGTTCAAGGTAAACACTGTCTTCTGAAACAGGGGTGTACTTATAAATTCTGTCTCTGCCGGCAAGAAAAGTATTCGTTTCTGATTCAGGCTTATGGTGATTATTGATGCTGTTAAGCACAAGATGGCTGATCCAGCTCCGGATTATATCTTTTGGTTTTATTGTTGCATATCGGTATTGAACCATGCCGGTCTCAATGAGATTATCTAAACGCCCGGAGATCTTAAAATCATTCACATCAAGATTGATTTCCTGATGTTGCGGTTTGTTTTGCAAAAACAACGTATCAATCTTTCTTTTAAATGATTGCACCGCAGATACCGTCCGGGTGAAATGAATCTCGCCCATTTTGCCATGGGGAAGCAAGCCTGCTGACCTTTTCACCTGGTAAAGTTTTTCACAGTCGTGTCCTTCCATGAGATGTTTCAGGATATCGTTTTCCAGTTTGTATCTTTCCAGACCTTTAACGACAAAGGGTTCAGTGGTATTGAGACTCTGAGATTCTTCAATGGATGCAATGCCAATCTTTTTGATCATAAGATATCTGACCGGATGAATGAAGAACTTGATTAATTCACTCAATTCAACCTGTTTGCATGTATCGGAAGGAGGAGAGAGTGGGGATGTAATAACGGGACATACCCTTTGTTGTTTTGATGTAAATGCAACTGTCGCATCACAGTTCTCTGCAGAATAGCTGAAGAATTTTTTCTTTGATGTCTTATCTTGTGGGCTGTAGTAATCAGGATGAAAAGGCTGCAATCTATGGTGTGTGGTAAGATGATTAATTATTTCAAATGAAGAACTATTTTGATTTTCTATTTCATATCCCTGTTCAATATAATCCATGAGTTCGCTGACAAGGACAGATGGAGGTTTTTCACTGCCATCCTGGATTGATTGTCCTGTAAAGCTTATATAGAGCTTTTTGCGTGTTGAAAGGATGGTTTCGAGAAACATGTAGCGGTCGTCATATCGCCTGGAGCGGTCTCCCGGTTTTGGGTCCAGGGCCATGAGGTCAAAGCTTCTTCTGCGTCCTGGACGCGGATACAAACCGTCATTCATGCCCAGCAGACAGATTGCTTTAAACGGGATTGCCCGCATGGGAAGCATAGAACAGAAGGTGATACCTCCGGTCAGAAAACCTGCGCCGCCGGCAATGGTCGAGTAACGTTGCTCAAGGGAGTTGAGTAAGTATGACTGAATTACATCAATTGGTATCGGGGTATTGAAAGATGTCTGAGATTGCAGTTCTCTTAAGCCATAGAGCGACTGGTGCAGAAGCCTGTCATCTGTTTCAGATGAATCATCTGCAAGGAGGAATGTATCTTTAAGAAGAAGGAGGAGGTCAGACCATTCTGCAAGAGTATGTTCTTGCAGGAGGATTTCCGCCAGATTAAAAAGGGATTCCGTGTAATCAAGGAAATTGCCAAGGAGTTTTGTATCGTTTCCTTCTATATGGTCATAAGGAAGAATATCTCCGAAAATGATTTTATTGTCTCCTGTGGTTGCATATCCTAACAGCAACCGGTTGAGACCTGCTCTCCAGGTATTTTCAACATAATTGGGAAGGTTGATATCTTTCTTGTGGTCCTGATCAATCCCCCAGCATATGCGTGTTTGGTAAATCCATCTTTCCAGAGTGGGAAGTTCATGGTCATTTATGGTGAAGCGGTTTTTGATCGGTTCTGTTTTGAGAAGACCAAAGACATCAATGCTACTGAAGCGGCTTTTGGAAAGTGACAGGATTTCAAAAAAAGCATCGATGTATTTGCTTGATTTCTTGATTGATTGATCTGAAATGTTATAGGGCAGCCTGTTGGCAGATGAGTTGTCGACATCAAATACCGCCCTGATTAAAGGGGCATACTCGTTTATGTCCGGGGCCATGACGAGAATATCCTTCGGCTCAATGGGTTCGCTTTCAGCAGACTGGTCAAAAAGAGCCAATAACTGGTCATGGAGAATTTCAACTTCGCGCATGGGACTATGACAGGATTGAAAAGTGATAGAGGTGTCGCTGTTTTTGATTTTCTTTTTGGCAACAGATGAGTGGTGTGAAGAGCCAGGGTTTCCACGTAAATAAAGTATGTCCTGCTGGATGCATGATAGGAGAGATCCTGAGCCTGGATCCTGGAAGAGTTCCTGGTCCGTACATTCTAATCCTTGAAACATTGCAAGGAAATCTCTTCCAAGATGTCCCATTGATGACAGAAGGTTGTTGCCATGTTCCAGATGCAGCAGTTCCTCAGTGGATGCTGCTTCCCTGCTTATTTTTACAATGTCCCTGTCGGCAATAATATCAAACCAGAATTCCATGCAGGGATTCATGATAAAAATATGCAGATCTATATGGTGCGCCAGAGCTGAAAGGACTCTCAGATGATAAGGGGGCAGGGATGATATCCCAAAGACGGAGATTCTTTCTGGGAGCTGTCCTGTATCAAAATTGGCATCCAGGATTTTTTCTTCAAAGTAACGTAAAAGTCTGGCCCGGTGAAACTCGAAGATGGTCTTATTTTTTTGCAGTCTTTCTATAAGGTGAGACCATAAGATGTGTTGCCATCGATGTTCAGCAGAAGGTGTATTTATATCAGCTTCCCAACCCAGAACCATATCCGGCCTGAAAAGGGTGTACTGGTCAAATAAATCAGCAACTTCATGTGCCAGTTGGTAGAGTTTCAGCCCATTATCCGATTCAAGGTAATGTCGCACTTTTTTAAAATGAGGAGTTTGCAGGAGTTCAGGAATTATATCCATCAGATGCCAAGTGATATATTCCTTATTATAGGGAGAGGAATCAGAAATTTCCGGCATGAACAGCTTGTAAATATTACGGATAAAGGTGTTAGGAAATGGGCATTCATAATTAGCCCAGATATTTAAACGGCCGGCAGTTTTCAAAGCTAACCAGCGCGCCATTCCCCTGCTCTGAATGAGGATGATTTCTTTCTCTAAAGGCGGGAGAGGATCAGAATTGAGGAGTGCGGCAAGTTTGCCGGCAAGTATTTCAAGCCTGTTACCGGTATAAAGATGAATGCCGGGCATTAATAATTCCTAACCAGATGATTATTGCTGTATTTGAAAAAAAGAGAAGCACGCAAAATGTTAATCGGAGCTGTCTGTGACCTTGCCTGATTTAACCATGTCACGACCTTCTTCTTTGGCCTTGTAGAGGGCCTGGTCAGCTGCAGCAATGAGAACTTCCTGGTTCATTCCCTGTAAGGGGGTAACAGCAGCAACACCGATACTGATGCTGACAATATCAGTGACCTTGGATTTTGCATGTTCAATTCTTAAATCTTTGATTGTCAGGCGCATTTCTTCCGCCACTTTGATTGCCCCGTTTAAATCCGTATCCGGCAGGACTGTCGAAAACTCCTCTCCCCCGTAACGGGCCAGGAGGTCTGTCTCGCGATGAATGGCAGAATCAAGGCCTTCAGCAACCCTTTTAAGACAATCATCTCCACCTTGATGCCCATAATGATCATTGTAGAGCTTAAAAAAATCAATATCGAGCATAATGAGCCCAATTGATTTTTCGCCCCGTATAGATCGACTCCATTCTTTTTGTAGCGTCTCATCAAAGTTTCTGCGGTTGGCAGTACCGGTCAGGCCGTCCAGGGAGGATAGTTTTTGCAGGGCGAGGTTGGCCTCGGCCAATTTCCCCCTGCTCTCTTCAAGAGCATGGAATGCTTCGTCTCTTTCAAGTTGAGTGATGTAAGCTTTAGAGTGGTAACGGATTCGCGCTATCATTTCAATCTTGTCAGGGAGTTTGACCATGTAATCATTGGCACCAAGCGTGAATGCCTCGCTTTTTATGGAGGCTTCCTCTTTCGTCGATAGGACAATGATAGGAATTTTTGCGGTGGCCTTGTTTACCCTGAAGTAACGTACCATCATAAGTCCGTCAACCTCAGGCATTACAAGATCCTGGAGAATAACAGTCGCATTGATTTCAGCGGCAAGTTTTATCGCTTTTGTGGGATCCTGGCAGTAGTGAAATTCAATGTCTTTCTCGCTGCTGAGGGCTCGTCGAACTGCCTCTGAAATCATTACCTGGTCATCAATGAGCAGGACGGTTATTTTATAACCATCCAGAGAAATTTTTGAATTGTTGGTTTTGCTCATTATTTTTTACTCTGATTGGCAAGGATATAATTGCTGATAGCTGTACCTATTTTGCCTGCAGGCAGGATGTCTGTTGCTGCTCCAAGCTGGGCTGCCGCCTTGGGCATGCCATATACAATACTTGAATCCCGGTCTTGGGCAATTGTATACCAGTTACGATTGTGAAGTGCAAGAAGACCTTCTGCCCCATCCCTGCCCATGCCTGTTAGAAGGGCAGCAACACCTTCACCGGGCCAAAATTGGGCAACGCTGGAAAAGAATACATCAACCGAAGGATGGTAAAAATTATCTTTGGGTTCTTCTGTATAGGACAAGGTCAATGTTGAGGTCATGATAAGATGGTCATCGGTGCAGGCCATAAGTATTTTGCCGGGTTCCGGTATGTCGCCAGCGCGTGCAACGCTAACCGGCAGGTTGACCTTGGAGTCAATCCATTGGACAAGTCCAGGGGTGAACTGTTTGTCCATATGCTGAACTATGATTATGGATGCAGGAAATTTTTCAGGCAGGGCAGAAAGGATTTCAATGAGAATGTTAGGGCCTCCTGTGGAGCACCCCAATACAACAAGGTCAATTCCATCAATTTGTACTTTTGGTTTTGCAATAGATCTGGATTTTTCAGGTTTTTTATGCAAACTTCCTGTCAGCTGACCTATTTGGTGGATTTTTTTTAATAACTCCTCACCAATTACAGTTTCATCCATTTTGCCTATTAGCGGAGTTGCCACAGCATCGAGAGCGCCGGCGCTCATTGCTTCAAATACTTTGGCAGAGTTTCCTGAGACGGTTGATGTAACTACCAGTATAGGGCAGGGAGTGGATTGCATAATCTTACGGGTAGCCTCTACACCGTTCATAACAGGCATGATCAGATCCATCAGGATAAGATCCGGAGTGAGTTCCTTGCAGCGATCAACTGCTTCCTGACCGTTTCTGGCAACCCAGACAAGCCGGTGCTCCGGTGCAGAGGCCAGTACCTGCTGCAGACTTTCTATACAGATTTCCAGATCGTTAACAATGCCAATATCCAATGTGATATCCTCTCACTTATTAGTTTAAGATTATTCTTCAGCTTTGCCGATTAAATCAAGAACGGCATTTATCAGGGCTTCGTCCTGGAAGCTTCCCTTGGTCAGATAAAAATCGGCCCCAACTTCGAGCCCCTTGTTTTTTTCCTCTTCCCTGTCCTTATAGGAAACAATGATCACAGGGATGTTGTGGAGATTAGGATCATTCTTAATGAGTGAAACCAGTTCAAAACCATTCATGCGTGGCATATCAATGTCTGAAACAACCAGATCGTAATCATTTGCCCGGATCGTATTCCAGGCATCCATACCATCCACTGCCACATCAACCTCATAGCCTCTGGAGGTGAGCATTTTTCTTTCTACCTCACGCACCGTTATTGAGTCATCTGCAACAAGGATGCGTTTGGCTTTTCTCTCCTTCATATCATTGGCGCGACCGATTCTCATCAATCGGTTGCCGCTGATCAACTGATCCAGTGAACGGAAAACGTCTTCTACGTCAATGATCAGTACAGGAGTGCCGTCTTCAAGTATTGAAGCAGAATTTATATCTTTAATTTTCCCTAGTCGGGGGTCAATCCGCTGGACGACAAGGTCGCGTACTCCATTGAGTTTATCGACCGTGAGACCATAGACATTCATTCTGTCACTGAAAACTATTACATGAATAAACTCATCACTGATTCCGGTTGGGGTATCTGTTCTGAATATCTGCTGGGCTGAGACAAGGCCGACTCTTCTTTCATTGGAGGTGAAATATTGTCTGCCTTCAACCTCCTGGATCTGCTCCGGGGTTAATTGCAGAACGTGATCAATCGATGCAAGAGGAAAGGCGTAGGATTCTCCATTTACTTCAGTCAGCAGGGCGCGAAGGACAGAAAGAGTCAGTGGCAATTGTAACTCAAAACTTGATCCTTCATTGAGCTTGGTTGACGAACGAATCTTGCCGCGGACTTCATTGATGACTGAATGTACAACATCCATGCCAACTCCGCGTCCTGAAACCTTACTGACCTTTTTTTTCGTAGAGAAGTTCGGTAAAAAGAGAAACTCAAGAAGTTCGTGTTCTGAAAGATCTGCAGCCATATCAGGACCGCATAGTTTTCTTTCTACAATAGCATGATGCAATTCTTCCAGATTTACACCCCGACCATCATCACTGACAATAATGCTCAACATGCCTGCATTGTGTCTTGCTTCGAGTTTAATGGTGCCTTTTTTCGGTTTCCCCATGGCAACTCGATCATCAGGTGGTTCTATGCCGTGATCAAGAGCATTGCGGATCATGTGGTTCAACGGTGCTTCAATTTTATCGAGAATGTCGAGGTCAACCATGGTGTCAGGGCCGACTATCTCAAAATTTACTTCTTTGTTTAATTCGCGGGCAACATCGCGCACCATACGGGCAAATCCTCTTATGCCTTCAGAAAATGGACGCATTTTACTTGTTACAATTTCTTTGTAGAGACGATGGGAAATGTTTGTTGCATGTCTGGCATGGTCTTCTAGAACTTCCATGTCCTGGCTCAGCGTACTCCGGCAAAGCTCAAGTTTATGCTGCAGATCGCCAAAGAGATTTATAGTCATCTCATCGGATTCTATGGCTTGCAGGTTCTCCCGTATCTGGTCAATGGATGCATAGAGCTCATCCTGACGGTATTTAAGCTGCAAAAGATTTTTATTAAATGCTGGCAGCCAGCGGGATTCAATAAGGGATTCTCCCGCCAGACCCATTATTCGGTCCATGTTCTGGGCTGAAACCCGGATAGCCCTGAGACCTTCCTTGTCATCTTTACGCCGGGCAGGTTTTTTATCCTCTTTCTTTTTTGTTTTTTGTGGAACATCTTTTTCCTGCTCAGGGTCTTTTCCGGCAGAAACAGACTCAGGAGGTTTTACAGTTTTTGGGGATCCTTTATGAGCAGGAGGGGGTGTTGTAGTTTTTTCCCTTGTTGCAAGATTTGCAAGGCCCTTAATTAGTCCATCTATTTCAGCCTTGTGTTCGGCGAACCACTTTTCTGATTCAGTTTCAGCTATTTCTGCAATGGTTGTCAAAAGGGCAATACTATTAAGGAGAATATCAATAGCTTTTCCTTCAATAAGTATCTTTTCCTTCTGGGCTGCAACGAAAAAATTTTCCATGGCATAGGCCAGTCCGACTGCTGCATCCAATCCAACTATTTTAGCTGCTCCTTTCATGGAGTGGGCAGCACGCATCATGGACTCAAAAAGTTCAGTTGCAGAAGGATTATTTCCCAGTGCAACAAGGCCTTCGGAAAGTTTTGTGCAGTAATCGGCGGCTTCCATGCGAAAAAGATCCAGCATGGACATATCACTCAAATCAACGGGAAGAGATGGGGGTTCTTCTGCTTCCGCTGCCGGTACAGGGGGAATTGTATCAATAGATGATGCTTTTTCGGCAGGGGGTTCAGTGCTGATGTTATTACCTTTTGCCAAAGCAGAGAAGGATTTGGTAAGTGACTCAATTTCTTCTGATCTCTTATCAAAAAAACTCTCTGTTTCATCATCTGCTACCTGGGAAATAGTGCTGAGCATATCGACCCCTTGCAGCAGTATATCGATCCCATCCTGATCAAGAGAAATTTTATCTTCCTGGGCTGCGACAAATACATCTTCCATAGCGTGAGCAATTTGAACAGCAGGATGGAGTTCCACGACCCGAGCTGCCCCTTTGACTGAATGAGAAGCACGCATCAATGATTCAAGCAGGTCTGAAGCAGTTGGGTCCTGTTCAAGAGCAAGCAGATTTCCAGAAAGTTGATTGCATTGATTTTCCGCCTCCATACGAAACAGGTCCATCATGGACATGTCGCCGAGGTTTCCTCCATTTTCGTCAGTCATCCAAGATCCTTTGTAAGGGTTTTAAACAGAGGCTTATCCTTCAATAAACCGATATCTGCACCCTCTAAATGAAGAATTCCCATGGTGTAGACAGCCTTTGACCCGGATACCGTGACCGGGAGATCTTTTATCATTTCAGGGGTATAGTGGACTGTGCCCTTTACTTCACTGACCGGAAAGGCGACAAGCTGGTTTTTTTGCAGCACAACCACCAATCGTTCCGGAGAAATATAGTCAGGTTTAAGCTGCTCTTCTGTTTTGTTTAATTTTTCAAGGCCCAGAACCCTTCCAATGGAAACGCATATTTGCAGTCTTCCATGTATATTCACCAGTCCCCGCAATACCTTGCTGTTAATATTCGGTATTGAATGGATTGGGCCCATATTAACAACCTCCTGGATCAGTTTGGAAGGCAGCGCCAGCCATTCGTTACCAGCACGGAAAACAAAAGCTGATTTAACATTAATCGGCTTTATGTCTTTTTCTTTGGAAAGGATGTTGGTCCATTCGTTGCGATATCCTTCAGGAGGGTTTGTTCGCAAAAACTGACGGCCTGTTTTTGAAAAGACCGGACAGTTTCTGCAGTGGACAACATTATCCAGTTCAGGACATCGTTCTTTGCCGGTTCTCCAGACTCCGATACGATTCCAGCAAGAATCAATTTTTAAGTCGGTTATTTCCATTTTTTTCAACAGGACACTGTCATTATTTTCACGAAAGAATAGACAACATTAGGAATGTGGAACAGTATTATCTTTCAGTCTTGCAATTCTTTGTTTAAGGTTTTTTGCCTCTGTAACATCACCTGTTTGTTCAACTAGAAGGGAAAGAAGAAAAAGTGCTTCCTCATGGTTTGGGTCCAGGTAAAGTGTCTTGCGGAATAATTTTTCAGCCTGAATTGCATCATCAACGGCATCACGAATAATACCCAGCAAGAAATACGCCTGGGCAGAGGGGCCATGCTGATCAAGATATGCTTCACAAATCTTTGTTGCTTTTTGAAGTTCTCCCTTATCTGCCAATTGACGCACAACCTTTAAATCCGGTTGGTTGTTTTTAGATTTTTTCTGGAAATGGGGTGGCTTTTTAACCATTGGAGTTCTGCTTTTTAGGGGAATTTTTGTGGGCAATATTCTCTCTACTTCAGTCTTGGCCCTCAGTCCCTGCTTTGTTTTTTTACGAAAGGCAAAGGCATGGGAATAGGGTGTTGGCGTGAAAGGCGAATTATTAAAAAGGTTTGCTTCGGCATGACCAACAAACAAAATTCCGTCATCTGCAAGAATTTTGTAAAGAGTGGTTATTGCCTGTTGTCTGGCAAGTTCATCAAAATAAATCAAAACGTTTCTGAAAAAAATAACATCGAACAATCCAAGTTCTTCCATGAAGGTACTGTTTAAAATATTACCAGTGTGAAAATGTACCATTTCACGGATATTTTTGTTTAAAATGAAGGATTTCTTGTCTTTTTTGAAAAACCTTCCCCGACAGCTGTGCTCGGTTCCCCGGAACGAATGTTCCGTATAAACACCTTTTCTTGCTCTGGCAATTGAACGGTTGCTGATATCAACTCCATGGATTGAAAATTTATCAGCAGGCCAACCAGATCCCAAAAGGGTCATGGTCACAGAGTAAGGCTCTTCGCCGGTCGAACAGGGTGCGCTCAGCACCCTGAATAGATTGTTTTTATGTTTCGGGAGCCATTGGGCTACAAGGAATTGAGTGATAGCCTTGAAAGGTTCCTGATCACGGAAAAACCACGTTTCAGGAATAATAACCTCTTCGATCAACTCTTTTAATTCCAGAACAGATGAGTCAAGTTTTTCTACGTAGGCCTTTTTGTCATTTATAGATAATGCCTTCATCCTTCTCTGGACAGAACGGTCAAGAGTGGCCTTGCCTATGGAGGTGACTTTCAGGCCTATTGTTTTCTGGAGAATGGATTCTATCTCAAAATCAGGCATATCTTATTGTAAAAACAATCCCTGCATCTTATTCTTCCTCTTCAAATAGCAGGGCAATTTCTTCTTCCGGTAACATTCTCTTGACGTCGAACCACTGAATCATATCAGAGGTTCCCTGAGTTTCTTCGCCATTATAAAGAGACGAATCCATGAAAACACCGGTTGGAGGAGGTTTGCTTAACTTGATTCTGACGGTTTCTGTTACATTATTTGCTATTAAACCTAAGGGCCGATCGCCCAATTTTTTTATTGGATAGCTGACTATAATGATTCGCGTGCTGAAGGCATCCTCAATGGGGGCGTTGTCGACAAGTTGACACAGGTTAACAACAGGTATGCCTTCTCCACGATAATTCATGAGACCTGCAACATAGGCCGGAGTTGTGGGAGTTTTTTTTAAATTGACAAGAGGAACGATTTCAATGATCTGGTTGGTCTCCAGCGCATAGCGTCCATTACCAATTTCAAACAGGAGGAGCAGCATCTTCGTAATCTGCCTCAACTTTAAAGCGAGCAGCACCTTCCTGTAATCCCAAAGCTGCCTGATGAAGCTGGGAAATGGAAGAACTGGTCTGGGTTAGGGATTCTGCTGTATGTTGAGCACCTTCATTTAACTGACCGACGGCCTCACTGATCTGATTTGCCCCTAAGGTCTGGGCCTCGATTCCTTCAGTAAGGGTTTCCACCTGTGGTTTGATAACTTCAACCTGCTCTATGACGCCTGAAAGTTGTTCGCTGATGAGATTTACATCCTTAATGCTTGCATGTGCATCCTCTGCGAACTTGTCTATTCCCATGACCGCAGCTGAGACTGCAGATTGTACTTCCTTGACCATTTTAGCAATATCAAAGGTGGCAACGGCTGTTTGATCTGCAAGACGCCTGATTTCTGTTGCAACTACAGCAAAACCTGAGCCGTACTCACCGGCTTTTTCTGCTTCTATTGCAGCATTCAGGGAGAGCAGGTTGGTCTGATCCGCAACCTTGTTGATGGTTTTGACTACACCGGCAATATTACTCGCCTTGTCATTTAATATCTGCAGTTTGGTAACAATCGACCCGGTGGCTTCTTCCATCTTGACCATTGTTGCATCAATACCCTTTAAGCCATCATGGCCTTCTGCAGCTGCAAAGGCCGCATTCTTGGTCAAGCTGTTCACTTTTTTCATAGTAGTAAGAAGGTGGGCTCCGGTGGCTGCAATTTCAGTGGTTGAAGCGGCTATTTCACTGGAGGTCGCAGCATGTTCATTGGCAGTAACCTCCTGTTGTTTGTTGGTTGCTGCCAGTTCAGTGATGGAACTGGTAACCTGGATGCCGGATTGCTGGATCTGGGCCACCAGGTCTCGAAGATAATTAACCATTTGGTTAAACCCCTTAATCAGGAGACCAAACTCATCATGTCTGCCAAATTCAAGGTGCTGGGTGAGATCACCTTTTACAACCTGTTTCATGGCATTGATGATTTTGTTGAGAGGTGCATCAATACTTGCAATTAAAAGATAGCTGGCAATGATTGAGATGGCGAAACCTAAAAAAATGGTGAGCAAAAATGCCTTTTTGGAAAATGCAAAACTTTTCTGGGAGTTTTCATATGTTTTTTTAACTGTCTGCAGACGTTCCTGGATTAGAGAATTAATAATATGACTATGTACTTCAACCAGTGGGTAAAGTTTATCATCGGTAAAAGCATCGAGGCCGTCAGTATCATTTTTTTCAAGAAGTATGGTAAGTTTCTTCACTGTTTCATCAGTTTGGGCGAGTAAATCCTTGCCCGTAGCCAGCCATGAATTTCCCTGGGTGCCGGTTTCTTCCTCCTCGACGGAAAACAAATAGGCCCATTTTTCATCCAGAGTTTGCTTTGATTTCTGAATCGTTTTCAGGCCCTCGTCCCGTGAAATTTGTCCAAATAGGGTCTTGTCAAGAGTACTGACAATGCCTGTCTGAAAAATGTGATCAATTTCACGCAGTTCTTCAAATGGGAGAACCTGATACTTGTATACATCCGAGAGTGACTGGTTTACTGAACGCATGCCGTACAGACCGCCTAAGCCGGCTCCAATGATTAGTATGAGGAGAAAGCAGACAAAACCGACAAGTCGCCATTTGACAGTTAAACTACGGGCGAAATTCTTCATTGTTTCCCTTTTGTAAAAATGTATGTTTTTTTAGTTTGAAAAAAATAAAGACGTACAATTCCTGAAACATAACTTGATTATTTATACAATTAATAGATGCGAAGTCAAATTTTTATTAGCTTTTTAGGGTAATAGCTGCTGGTAAAAAATACTATACAAAAGAAAAAGTCAGTACGGAGCAGATCCCGGGGTGCGGGGGAAAGGAATCACATCCCTGATATTGTTCATGGATGTGACAAACTGCAAAAATCTCTCAAATCCAAGGCCGAATCCTGAATGAGGCACGGTGCCGAAACTTCTCAGGTCAAGATACCAGTTGTAATCATCCAGATCGAGATTTAATTCTTTCATTCTGGAAACGAGAAAATCATAGCGCTCCTCTCGTTGGCTGCCGCCAATTATTTCACCAATACCGGGTAATAGCAGATCCATAGCTGCAACGGTTTCACCGTCATCATTTAACCGCATATAAAAAGGTTTAATTTCCTTGGGATAGTCAGTAACAAAAACAGGATTTGCAAATACCTCTTCGCAGAGATATCGTTCGTGCTCTGCCTGCAAATCAGCTCCCCAGCGAAGAGGGAAATCGAAAACCTTACCTGATTTTGCAAGGATGGAAATGGCCTCAGTATACGTTATATGTGTAAATGAACTTTTCAAAACAGCTGCCAGTTTTTTAAGTAATTCCTTGTCTATAAAATTGGCAAAAAGCTGTAGGTCCTGTTGGTTATGTTCCAATACATACTGTATCAGGTACTTCAGGAAAGATTCTGCCAAATTCCTATTTTCAACAAGATCACAAAATGCAATCTCCGGTTCAACCATCCAAAACTCGGCTAAATGACGTGATGTGTTGGAGTTCTCAGCCCTGAATGTCGGGCCGAAGGTATAGACCCTTCCTAATGCCAAAGCGTAGACTTCCGCCTGGAGCTGGCCGCTGACAGTCAAGCTTGCCGGTTTGCCGAAAAATTCATTGTCCGGTGACAAATCATCTAAGTCATCTTTATTGGTTTTAGGCGGGGCTGTAACCTTGAATATTTCTCCCGCCCCCTCGCAGTCACTGGTTGTAATGATAGGGGTGTGCACATGAATAAAACCTTGTTCCTGAAAAAACTTGTGGACCCCAAAGCTGAGAGATGATCGAATTCGGGCGATCGCTCCTATGCTGTTTGTACGAGGCCTGAGATGAGCAATGGATCGTAAGAATTCAAAGGAATGTCTTTTTTTCTGTAAAGGATAGTTGTCTGGGTCAGACCAGCCGTAAACTACCAGTTCTTCAGCCAGCAGCTCAACTTCCTGACCCTTGGCAGGAGATTCATTTACAATGCCCCGGATCAGCAATGAGCATCCTGTATGAAGCCTTAAGACAATCTCCGTATAGTTTTTCAGGTCAGAAGGGGCAATTATCTGAAGGTTGGCAAGGCAGGAACCATCATTTATTTCCAGAAATGAAAAATCTTTTGAATCCCGTCGGGTTTTCAACCAGCCACGAATTTCAACCTTCTTCCTGAGAGGTTTTTGGGCAAAGATATCTTTTATACTATAGCGAGACATAAGTGGAAAACCCCTGTACATGTACTGGTTGATTGGACATTAAAATCTGTATGAGAATTACCATAAAATCCAGTTAGTAGCTACTCTTGTGGGTGTTTTTCTGGCATTTTAAAGTTAGACATTGTTCCCTTAAACCAGCAGCTAAGACCGGTTTTTTATTGATCCGGTCTCCTATACCAGAAACTGCACAGGGAACGGTTGCGAAGAGCAAAGGGAAAGACCGTAAATAGTATAAGCAACATTGCTATCTGTATTGAGGAATACCACCGGAATTTCCGTCCTGAAGTAATGACATTTTTGTCGGCAATTATGGTAAAGAGCATATTATGCCTTTTACCCCATGCCCTTATTCTACGTGAAAAAAAGATCTCCTCGCCTGCGTATACCTGCTCATCGAAACCACCTATGTCATGGAATGCACGGGCCAGGCAGAATATAAAGCTGCCAGCAGCGAGTCTGCCTGTTTTTGATAGCCAGTTCCAGAATCGAACCAGATTGCCGGCAAAAAATGGCAGTGGCGCATCAAAACCGATAAGCGTACCGCCTCCGCAATGCCTGTCTTTTTCAAGCAGACTTAATGCATTCTGCAACAGTTGCGGAGGAAGAATGGTATCAGCATCTAAAAATATAAAAAAGTTACTTTTTGCACTCCTGGCTCCGCAGTTACGTGCCCGTGCAATTTGGCGAAAAGGCTCAAAAACCACCCTGGCACCATATCTTTTTGCTATTTGTTTGGTATTGTCAGTGGAGTTATTGTCAACAACAATAATCTCCCCTTTATGCGGTATGGAATCCATCGCCACGTGCAGACTGGAAAGAGTGGCAGGCAGAAGAGCTTCTTCATTATAGGCAGGGATAATGACTGAATATACTAAATCTCTGCTGGAGGATGATTGGCCCTTGAGAGTTGAAGTGACCATAATTATTATTTAAATAAATAGAGATGATTGTTTTTGGTGGAAGTACAGCAAAGGAATACGCATGAACAATTTTTTTGTTCTGTGAAAAAGTAGCAACAAACAATTTGATGCGAGGCTGCAATGAAACGGTTTGAATATAACATTACAAAACATCCGGCCGAATCATTTACTGAACTGATCTATTATTGCACAGAAACAGGAGAGTGCACATTAGACCAGATCCCGCAGAATCAGACAGAGGTTCTGCAGAGTTTACTGAACGGTGAAGGTGAAAACGGATGGGAGCTTGTTCAGGTCTCCTTTGGCCGTAACGGAATTTTAGCTTTCTGGAAAAAAGAACAGCAGACCTGATTTCTCCTTATCAGTTTTGAGACCTGATAATAGATATCCGATGCAATAATGGAGGAGTCGGAACCTGGTGAATGTAACTAGTAAGAGCCGATATCCTCAAGGTAATCCTTGAGTTTTTCCAGCAGACTCTCCGGCAGTTCTTCATTATAGAGGAATGCCTGGGCTTCCTCACCGGTAATTTGCTGCTTGATCTCCAGCGGCAGAGACCGCAACACCGCCATTCTCTGGGGATCCGGCTTTTCTTTGCGTGGACCTGTATGTCCATTTTTCATTATCTACCTTTTAGATATGCTGCTAAAGGAGATCTCCCATCACCTCACACTCCCGGCAGATTTTCATCTTTTCCTTCCAGTTTTTTTGAGCCTTACATTCACATATTGTTCCATTTACCAGCCAACAGAATCTGCCTGCATTATATTCATATGCGGGACATTGTTTGCGCCGTTTCATGGCACATTTTTTTATCACCCAACACGGTTTGGCCAGATCCCTTACGCCTCTTTTCCGGGACAGCAGGAAGAATACCTGCCTTTCCACATGTGTCGGTATGGAACGCCAACCCTGTTCATAACTGTATATGGCTTTGACTGATACGCCGAGAAGCTGTGACATTTCCTTTTGGGTCTTGTCAAGCCTCGTCCGCGCCTCGACAAACTCCTCTTTTTCCACCTCTACCCTCCAGATATTATGTTTTGCGTACTATTTTTTGACCATGCGATTACTTATTATGCCACAGAAAAGGTTTCAGGGAAAGAGGCTTTTACGAGGGGAAGCCGGTGGAAACACCGGAGGGAAAAAGCGGCCTTTGTAAAGTAATATCGCAGGCAGCCCATTATTTATTTTTTCCGAGTATCTCCAGCAGTTCGGGTGTGGGGTGCCCATCAGCCGGCAACTCAGCAGTGCGTTGGAATTCTTTAATCGCCTGACGCGTCTGCAAGCCGATAACTCCGTCTATTGGACCCGGATCATAGCCCCGGGCAACAAGAAGTTCCTGAATGTTTTCGACCTGATTCCGGCTGAGAGGTTGTTCCGAAACAGGCCTGGCCGTCAGAAAGGGCCCCTTGTCAGTTATCCGGTCTGCAAGGTGTCCAACTGCAATGGCATAGAGATTTGAGCGATTCCACCGGAGAATAGTATGAAAGTTGTTGTAAATCAGAAAGGCAGGCCCGTGGTATCCTGCAGGCAGAATAATAGAACCTTTAATGTTTACTCTAGGCAGATTTTCCCCGTTAATTTTTTTTATTCCGAGGATCTGCCAGGCTGCCAGGGATTTTTTTACTTCCAGCCCTGCCAGATCAAGGTCAAAATCAGAGGGAATTTTGACTTCACGACCCCAGGTTTTATCTCCCTGCCATCCGGATTGCGACAGAAAATTTGCCGCAGAAGCAAACACGTCGGGAAGGCTGTGCCAGATATCCCGCCTGCCATCGCCGTCTGCGTCAACAGCAAAAAGGACAAAGGTGGAGGGCATAAATTGGGGTTGTCCCATGGCGCCCGCCCAGGAACCCAACATATTGGCTGCGGAAATGTGACCATCGTCAATGATTGACAGTGCCGCCAAAAGTTCGGAGCGGAAAAAATCACTCCGCCTTGGATCATATGCTAATGTTGCCAGTGAACCAATGACCGGGAAACTTCCGAGATAATCGCCAAAATTGGTTTCCAGCCCCCAGAAGGCTACAAGGAAACGAGGTTGGACTCCATAACGCATTTCAATGGTGTCAAAGAGTTTTTTATGGGTTTTCAGGAGAGTCCTGCCCCGTTCAATCCGATTTTCCGTCACACGTGCGTCGAGATAGCGCCAGAATGTCTGGGTAAATTCCGGTTGTTTCTTATCCAGTTCAATGACCCGCGGTATGGGTTCGAGTTTATCAAGTGCTTCATGAATGGTTGCTTTGCTGATACCTTTTGCGTGTGCCTCTTGACGTAATTCATCCAACCAGCTGGAGAAGTCCTCTGCGCATAGCCCCTGATGAACAGGGACAAACAGGCTCAACAGAACAATCGAAATGATTAATAGGTGTCTGGGAGGAATTCTAGTCATCTGTCTGTAGTTCCCTTTAAGGATTCACCGGTAATGGTTGTAAATGATTATTTATACAATAAAGGGTGATATTTTCCCAAGATTATTGGATCGGTCAATAAAATTAAATCTGTACTGCAACAGTGCTGAATTCATAAAGCAGGGTGATAAGATCCTTATGGAGCAGACTGTTTGATGCCAGGAGTTCGGGACTGAAAGGTGAGAAGGGATTTCCGTTGAAGCTTGACAGGATTCCCCCTGCTTCTTCAACAAGCAAATAACCGGCAGCCGTGTCCCAGGGCTTGAGTCCAACCTCCCAGAATGCATCCAGTCTGCCACAGGCCAGATAGGCAAGATCCAGAGTGGCCGCGCCCGGCCTTCTGATTCCCTGGGAATGAGTCAAGACTGCCTTGAGCATTGCTACTATACTGTCAGGTCTTTCCTGAACATCATAGGGAAAGCCGGTTGCCACCAGGGCTTCTTGTAATACCTCCACCTCTGAAACTTTTATGCGTTGGTCATTCAACCATGCCCCACCAGTCAATGTGGCACAGAACAATTCATTCTGAATGGGACAGAAAATGACGCCAACCTGACTTTTACCTTTATCATGAAAGGCTATAGAGACACTGAACCAGGGAAAGTTATGGGCAAAGTTGGTCGTTCCATCAAGTGGATCAATGATCCAGATCGGCTCATCCGGTATATTATTATAGGAAGAGAACGATTCTTCGGAAAGTATTTTTGTTCCAGGCATATACTTGTTTAATACAGCAAGAATCAATTCTTCTGAAGCGAGATCTGCTTCCGTTACAATATCAATAGAACCCTTATGCTGTATATGATGTGGTTTCTCATAGCGCTCGAGCAGGATAGTCCCTGCCTGCTTTGCCGCAACTACAGCGACTTTAAGAATGTCCCGGATATCTGAGTTGCCGCAATGTTGCAGGCAGTGCTCAATTGCTTTGATTTCGAACTGTCCTTTTGATTTTTTCCCAGGCATTTTGAACAGATTCTCTATTTGAAAAGGTTATTGAAAGAGTGACCGAGTCATCCTCAAAGAAAGGGGTGTGATCAACAGATACATTTTGGGGTAAGTGCATTGAGGCAGCAAAACGTTTGAATTCATCTGCCGCGTGACTGCTTCTGGGCATATATTTTCGGGAGAGCCGGTTCATGAGATTTTTTGTTTTCTGAGGTGGGTTGGCCTCCTGATGATTGAGGATGTCCTGCACTCCTTTATCTTCTAATATCGCAGCAATAGTTTTGTTCTCACGGCTGGCCAACTCCCTGCATATATTCAACAGTTTTTTCTGATTGCTGACACTAAACTGCAGGGATGAGATTATTTGAAAGACTGCCTGTCTGTCTTTTGCAGAAAGGGGTAAAATGTCCAGCGCCACTTTTTCATTAATATTACCTTGGTGTATGGCACGGATAAGAGGCTCTTCAAGATTGAGCAACATAATACTCTGCTTCATAGAGAAGGGGTCAGGAGGAAGACCGATGCGTGGCAGGAACTCTTTTACAATATGTTTTTCATCAATCAATGGGGATATTTTTTGTAAGAAAATGGCCTTTTCAATAGGTGTAAGTTGTCTGCTGGTGAGAATTTCTTCAAGTAGAAGAGAAAAAATATCTATTCGGGGCATCTGAGCCCGGATTATCATGCAGATACATAATTTTTCTTTCGGAAAAAGAGTGCGAAAGGCAGAGAGTCTTTTTCTCCCGGCAACTATTACATATGATTTCGGCTGTATCTCCTTGACGATAGGAGGGTGCAGGATGCCATGTCTGACAATGGATTTTGTAAATGATTCATTAAGAATGGTTTCTCTGTCAGGGGAAATGGAGTAGGAAAAATCTGCAAAGTCAATCAGTGAAGTATCGAGACTTTTAGGACATATGTGCTGATTCATTATACAATTGAAAAAAAGTAGAAAGGAGGCATTTCTTTAAGTGAAAAACCTCCTTAAGATATAAAGCAATGCAATGAACCTTGATACAGAATCAAGGCTTTATAAATGGGAGTTAATCGTTAATCTTTGTACGAAGTATCCCGGATGGTTTAAAAGTAATAACCCGTCTTGGCTCAAGGATAAGTTCCTGGCCTGTCTGAGGGTTTCTTCCCCTTCTGGCATTTTTATCCTTGACGTTGAATTTACCAAAACCACTGATAAGAAGTTCTTCCCCACTGGCCATGCAGTTTTTCATAGTACTCAGCATGGCCTCGACAGCCTGAGTTGCCTGAGCTTTAGTCAGGTTGTCGTGGCTTTTGTACACCTTTTGGACAAGGTCTGCCTTTGTAAGAGTCATATTTCAAGGTCCTCCTTTTTAATATATAATAGCCAACTAATCAAAATTATTGCTATTTGTCAAGAACTGAAAAAGATATTCAGTTGCTCTTGTTTCAGGTCAGGATGTAATCTTTATTGGCTGAAAAGCTTTTATAAGTCTGTAGCGTGAGTTGTGGACTGAGTAAAGAGGAAAACTTGTGCATAAAAATAGTGTTTATCAGGCATATTTTCAAGTGTTACTTTGCGAGAATGTCTGTTGTGCCGGCGTAGATTGCAGTTGCGCCGAGTTCCTCTTCAATGCGTAAGAGTTGGTTATATTTTGCAACCCTATCGGTTCGTGAGGGTGCACCTGTTTTAATCTGGCCGGTATTGAGAGCAACTGCTAGGTCAGCTATGGTGGTGTCTTCGGTCTCTCCTGAGCGATGCGAGATAACTGCTGTGTAGCGGGCCCTGTGTGCCATCGCAACTGCGTCCATGGTTTCAGTCACCGTGCCTATCTGGTTCAGTTTTATAAGAATTGAGTTGGCAATATCTTTTGCAATACCCTTTGCGAGAATTTTTGTGTTTGTAACGAAGATATCGTCTCCCACCAACTGTACCTTGTCTCCTAATTGTGCAGAGAGTTCAGCCCAGCCATCCCAGTCACTTTCATCCAGGCCGTCCTCAATGGAAATCAGTGGGTATTTTTTGACCCAGTCAGCATAAAACCTGATAAGCTGAGTCGCTGTTTTCTTCTTTTTTTTCTCTGCCGACAGGACATAGCATTTGTCTTTGGCATTATAGAGTTCACTGGCCGCAACATCCAAGGCAATGAAAATATCCTTTCCCGGTTTGTAACCAGCCTGTTGGATGGCTTCCAGCAGGGACTCCATTGCTTCCTCATTTGATCTGAGATTCGGGGCAAAACCGCCTTCATCTCCAACCGCAGTCTGGTGGCCTGCTTTTTTTAATACACTTTTTAAGCTATGAAAAACTTCAACTCCTGAGCGAAGCGCTTCTGTAAACGAAGGTGCCCCGACAGGCATAATCATGAATTCCTGTATGTCAACATTGTTGTCAGCATGGGCCCCGCCGTTTAAAACGTTCATCATGGGGACCGGTAGCATTTTGGCGTTTACCCCACCGAGGTAACTGTATAAAGGTAAATCCAATTCAATAGCAGACGCCCTTGCCACAGCCATGGATACACCAAGAATGGCATTTGCTCCGAGTTTTTTCTTGTTCTCAGTATTGTCAAGCTTCAGCATTGTTTCATCAATGCTTACCTGCTGGGTGGATTCCATACCAATGAGGGCAGGGCCGATAATTTCATTTACATTGGTAACAGCCTGTTGCACGCCTTTTCCCAGGTATCTTTTTTTTCTGGTATCACGCAGTTCGAGAGCTTCCCGTTTGCCGGTAGATGCACCGGAAGGCACAAGGGCTCTTCCCATAACGCCTGAATCAAGGTACACATCCACCTCAACAGTTGGATTGCCACGGGAATCAAGGATTTCCCTACCAAGAATACCTATTAGCTCACCCATAAAATACCTTTTTCGTTTATGTATTTATTTCTAGCCGACAACCTCACCCATCTTAAAGATGGGAAGATACATCGCTACAACAAGTCCACCGATCATGCCACCAAGAAAAACCATCATAAAAGGTTCTATCATTGCAGTTAGATTGTCCACTGCCTGGTCAACCTCCTCATCATAGAAGTCGGCAATTTTTTCAAGCATAGCGTCAAGCGCACCAACTGCCTCACCAACATTAATCATCTGGACAACCATGCTTGGAAAAACACCTGTTTCCTCAAGAGGTTCAGCAATAGGGCGACCTTCACTGATAGCGTCAGATGTTCGGAAAATAGCTATTTCAATAACCTTATTGCCTGCGGTCCGCGCCACAACCTGGAGGCTTTCAAGAATCGGCACACCACTTTTCAGCATGGTGCCAAGGGTTCTGGCAAATTTCGCCACTGCAACCTTGCGGATGAGATCGCCGAAAACAGGGAATTCAAGGAGCAAAGCATCAATTTTCTTTTCCCCTCTTTCGGTAGCATAAAACTTTTTAAAGGCAAATATGGCAAATGCAACGAAGGCAATTCCATATAGAAAGTTGTGTTTTGCAAAATTACTTATATTTACAACGATCTGGGTAGGAACGGGCAGTGCAGAGCCAAAATCAGCAAACATTTTATCAAAAACCGGGACAACAAAAATCAGAATAATACCAAGGATAACTATCGAAATACAAAGACAGATGATTGGGTAGGTCATAGCACCCTTGACCCGCTTTTTGAGGACCATGCTCTTTTCCATAAAAATGGAAAGTCGTGACAGAATCGTATCAAGGATACCGCCAATCTCACCTGCCTCAACCATATTGCAGAAAAGTGTATCAAAGACTTTTGGGTGTTTTTTTAAGGCATCTGCAAAGGTGGTTCCGGTTTCAACATCACTACGTACCTGAAGAATAATCTTTTTGAATGTGGGGTTTTCCTGTTGGTTACCGAGTATTTCCAAGCCCTGCACCAAGGGGAGGCCTGCATCGATCATGGTGGAAAGCTGCCTGGTAAAAACAACAACATCCTTACCGGTAACCTTGGGTTTGAACATCTCGACATTTTCAAAGAGATCTTTTGGCTTTTCTTTGATTTTAGTCGTGGTGATCCTGATTTTTTTTAGATGGCCTCGAGCTGAATCAATATTGGGCGCCTCAATAACGCCTTTTCGTTTTTCACCGTATGAATTTTTTCCTTTCCAGATAAAATGTGGCATTTGTTTTCCTCTCTTCAGGTGAAATTAAGGCTAACAGCAGATAGGAGAATTATTTACTTATTTATTCTTATGTTGACAAGTATTTAATTTTAAACGAAACAATATATTAAAACAATAGTGCAGTTACTCCATTTCGATGTTGAATGCTGATGTGTTTCGTTTGTTGACAATGTTAATAATTTTTAATAAAATACATTGTTTTGCATCTTAAGTTTAAAATCTATTTTATGGTGCATTTTTTAAAGCAAATAATGTGCCATTGTATGGTTTTATAAATTAATATTTCAATTAATAGCTATTGAGATAGAAAAAACATTTAAATCGATATTCAGTAATTATTCCAGAAGGAGTCAGATATCATGCAGAGTTTTTTTAAACCGATAATTGAAAAATGTGATGGATGTGCAAGAATCATTGTCGAGGACAATGAAAAATTTTGTAAAACCTATTCAAACCCTGGGGCCAAATGGCGCAATGGTTTTTGTAATTTTGCCACCCACGCCAAGCCCGAGATAGTTGTTCAAAAGGTTAGAGTAAATCCGTTGAAGGCATCAAAGAGAGCTTCCGGCAAATAATATTTTAATGAATGATTTTTAACGCAAAGGCTCTTTCCTGCCTCTACGGAAAGAGCCTTTTTTAGTGAAAAAATCAGGATCTCCCAACCCCAACATATCGAAAGCCAATCTCTTTTAATGCTTCCGGGTCATATACATTTCTGAGATCGATTAATAACGATTCTTTCATGAGGGATTTTATCCTGTCAAAATCAAGTGCCCTGTATTGGTTCCATTCCGTCATGAGTATCAGGGCATCTGCTCCCTCACAGACCTGATATGGGGTGTCTTTGTAGGTAATTCCTGCGGGAAGGAATTGAGATGCTTCATCCATTCCCTTGGGGTCATGGACCTGTATTTTTGCACCTTTTTCCAGCAGGGCAGGCAATATGGTCAAAGAAGGTGCATCACGCATATCATCTGTTTCCGGTTTAAAAGTAAGACCCAGAACACCGATGACCTTGCCGGCTTCATCTCCACCGAGGCTGTCACGGATTTTTTTTATCATCCGAGCTTTCTGGGCTGCATTAACTTCGACGGCAGCTTCAACGATACGGGCTCCTGCTCCTTGTTCCTGTGCCATTCTGATAAGTGCGAGGGTATCTTTAGGGAAACATGATCCTCCGTATCCTGGTCCCGGATGCAAAAACTTGCCGCCGATTCGTCCGTCTAAACCGACTGCCTTAGCCAATTTAATGATATCAGCACCGTAATTTTCACATAAGGCTGCCATTTCGTTAATATAACTGATTTTTACGGCAAGAAAGGCATTGGCTGCATATTTAATCAGTTCTGCAGTCTCAATATCTGTTTGAACAATCGGGGTTTCAATGAGGTATAATGGCTTATATATTTCTCGAAGAATATCAGCAGCACGGGCCGATTCTACGCCTATCACGACCCGGTCAGGCCTCATAAAGTCGTTTATTGCAGCACCTTCCCGCAGAAATTCCGGGTTGGAGGCAATATCAAATTCAGCCCCTGGATTTGTTTCATTTATGATTCTGGCGATCTGCCTGGCAGTGCCGACCGGGACAGTACTTTTAGTGACTATTAATGTGTAACCGTTCAGAAGGGGGGCTATTTCCTCGGCAGCCTCGTAGATAAATGACAGGTTCGCATAACCGTCTCCACGTCTGCTTGAAGGAGTGCCCACTGCAATAAATATCGCATCAGCCCAAGAAACACCTTCGACTGGATCCGTATCAAAGGTTAAACGCTGCTCCTGAATGTTCTTCATGACCAGGTAATCCAAACCCGGTTCATATAGAGGGATATTGCCTGATTGGAGTTCCTTGATTCTTTGCCTGTCCTTGTCAATGCAGATAACCTCATGACCAAACTCAGAAAAGCACGTGCCTGTCACAAGCCCTACATACCCTGCACCAATGATGGTAATTTTCATTTCACAACTCCAGTTTTATATAATTTTCAGAATATGAATTGTCGAAAAAAGTGAGATTGCGTACTACCATAATTCCCCTTGACTATGAATGCAAAGATTAACGTTCACGTGAACCAAAAATGGCAGTACCAATACGAATTACAGTGGCTCCTTCTTCTATGGCAATTTCAAAATCGCCTGACATGCCCATGGATAATTCAACCGGCCCGAATTGCCCTATTAGGCTTTTTATGGCCAGTTTTTCTGATAATTGCCGAAGTTGTCTGAAATAGGGCCGTACTTTCTCAGGATCAGTAAAATACGGCGGCATGGTCATCAAACCGACTATCTTCAAGTGTTGAAACTGTGAAAGCTCTTGTAAGAGTTGCTCGCAATTTTCGGGCATCACCCCTGACCTTTGTTTCTCCTTTCCTATATTCACCTGGAGATAAGCTGCGAGATTTTTGTTTAATGTTGCGAGATGCTTCTCGAGTGTTCTGGCAAGTTTGAGACTGTCAACTGTTTCAATAACATTAAAAATTTCTGCTGCTTTTCTGGCCTTGTTGGATTGAAGTTTTCCAATAAAATGGAATGAAATTTCATTTTTACCCTTGCTTTCTTTTATAAAAGATATTTTCTCAAGAGCCTCCTGGACATAGTTCTCTCCAAAAGTATAGTGACCATTTTCTATGGCCTGCAGGATTTTTTCGCTGGGCATACGTTTGGATACAGCCACCAACTTTATATCAGCAGGTGACCTGTTGGCGCGGAGAGCTGCTGCAGTGATACGATTGGTTATTGCTGTTAAATTATCTTGTATCATGATCAATGAAAGAATGATTGCAAGCCATCAGTGGGTTAGGATATTGAAAAGTTTTTGAGCAT
>JAUXHH010000025.1 GCA_030621655.1 Desulfobacterales bacterium | reverse complement strand
CAAGCACGTCATTGAAGTCGCCCATCTCGCCGGCGTAATGGCCGCCGAAATCGGCGCCGACGAACAACTGGCCTAGCGCGCCGGACTGCACGCCATCAGCAACTTTGCTCCGCCTGAAGATAAGCATGCTCCCTTAAACCGCTTGCTACGGCAATTAAAAATTCCACGGCGCAATCTGATTCTGCATGAGCAGTACTCTTCAGAAATACTCTTTCCGGATAGAAAAAGCCTCTGTTTTTCAAATGACTTCAACCTGCTGCTGAAACAGATAACAAAATCTTTTCCCGACTCAGCTAGGCAGTTTGAAAAAATGGTAGCAGAACTGGACCAGTATGATCCTTTTATTCCACGCCCCAAAATCTCTGCACGGGAATTTGTTTCCTCCTTTCTGCAAGACAGATTATTTGTCGAAATGCTCTTCTGCCCTCTCATGTTCTATGGTGCCAGCCAAGAGGATGATATGGATCTCAGCCAGTTTGTCATACTCTTTCGTGCTATTTTACAGGAAGGTTTTTTCAGGCCTGAAGGCACGATCAAGGAGTTCCTCGACCTTCTCCTGACCCACTATAAGAGTTTCGACGGTGAAATTGAGCTTACTGGCGGTGTCAAAGAAGTTCTCGCGGAAAACAACAAGGTTTCAGGGGTGCGGACCGCTGCGGGTGAAGTAATCCTCTGTGAGAGTCTTATATCCACAGCAGGCTTCCCGGAAACCAAAAAATTTTTCCCCACCTCTGATACAGCTGCGACATTTTCAACATCAGACGTGGATCAAATTTCAGGCCGCTTAAGCTTCATTGAATCAATCTACCTTTTGGACAAATCTGCATGCGAGAATCTTCCGAAGGACCGAACCATTATTTTCTTTAACCTTTCTGAGAAGTTTTCATATCATCGTCCTGATGACGCAGTTGATCTAAACAGCGGGGTAATTTGCTTCCCCGGCAACTTTCAGGGAAACAAAGAAGAGGATACCGTCCAACTCCGGGTCACGCATATAGCCAATTATGACAAGTGGCGTCAGGCTTATAATAATGATGACAAGACACTTTATCCTGCAATGAAAACGCAATGGGTAGAGAAGTCTAAAAAAGTTATTGGCAAAATTATTGGGAATTACAGTGAAAACATTGTATATGAAGACTCTTTTACACCTGTGACGATTGAACGGTATACTTCACGGTCCCAGGGAGCAGTATACGGCAGTCCGGAAAAAATCAAGGACGGAAAAACAAACTTTGAGAACCTTTATATTGCCGGAACCGACCAGGGATATCTGGGGATAGTCGGTTCAATGCTCAGCGGAGTAACAATGGTGAACCAACACATCCTCAACAAGATTTAATCACAACTTTTAATTTTCAATAACACGTTATGCTGCACAAATCCATTAGTGGCGCAGGTGAGCGCTACAACGTCATAGTAATAGGTTCAGGCCTTGGAGGCCTTACATCTGCAAACCGTCTTGCCAGAAGCGGCCACTCTGTTCTTCTGCTTGAGCATCACCATCAACTGGGAGGCCTGGCAGCCTGGTTTAAACGCAAGGGGCATATCTTTGATGTCTCGCTTCACGGTTTCCCGTACGGCATGATTAAGACATGCCGTAAATACTGGAACCGGGAGATAATGGAATCCATTGTCCAGCTGAAAAAAATCGTTTTCGACAACCCCCAGTTTTCTCTTACCACTACATTCGATCGCCAGGACTTTACCAACATCCTGATAAATAAATTCCAGATTTCCCAGGCAACGATTGATGATTTTTTCAATACAGTTGCGGCCATGAATTTTTATGACGATCAAAGCATGTCCACCTTGGACCTGTTTGAAAAATTTTTTCCCGGGCGCGACGATGTGCACCGGTTGCTGATGGAACCTATAACCTATGCCAACGGCTCCACCCTGATGGACCCTGCCATCACCTATGGCATAGTTTTTTCGAATTTCATGAATAAAGGAGTTTTTACTTTTAAAGGGGGAACCGACCACCTTATTGGTATGATGACCGACGAGCTTGTGAAAAACGGGGTGACTATCTGTAAAAATTCCAGGGTAGACAGAATTGTCACGGAAGGTGGCAAGGTCCAAGGTGTCCAGGTAGGTGACCGCTTTATTGAATCAAACACCGTGGTCTCAAACAGCGGCATCCTCAATACAATAAATGACCTGGCAGGTAGAGACGCCTTTCCTGATGAATTCCTGGATAAGGTTAAAACTGTGAGGGTCAACACCTCAAGCTGCCAGGTTTATATCGGTATTAAAAAGGAAGAGAAAATCGATGACATCGGTGATCTGCTTTTTGTTTCCACGGCAAAGAAATTCTCATCGGATGAACTGCTGGATATGAATACCAGGAGCAGGACCTTTTCCCTCTATTATCCCAAAACCAGACCAGATCATAACCGCTACACAGTGGTTGCGTCGATGAACGGCAAGTTCGACGATTGGGACATCTTAAGCAATAGTGATTACGAAGCTGCAAAGCAGGCCATGATCGAAAGAACCATTGATCATCTTGAAAGCTATATTCCAAATGTTCGGCAGAAAATAGACTGGCTTGAGGCAGCGACCCCGAAAACTTTCCATCGCTACACCCTGCATACCAAGGGGACCTCATTCGGTACAAAATTTGAAGGCCTTGACATTTCACGATCCATTTTCAAGGCCGTACCCGGTCTTTTTCATGTCGGTTCAGTGGGGATCATCATGTCCGGCTGGCTGGGAGCCATTAATTACGGTGTCATCGTGGCAAATGATGTGGATGGTTATATAAGAGGCTTGTAATCAGAACCTATGATATTTAACGCAACTATTTTAAGGAAACAGAGATGACTGACTTTCAGGGAAGAAAAGCCGTGATCTCCGGCGCAACCCGTGGGATAGGAAAAGCGATAGCCATGGCCTTTCTTGAAGCAGGCGCTACCGTCATCGGCGTTTACAGCTCCAACCGCAAAGCAGCAGACTCTTTTATGCAGGAATGGCAAGAAAATGCCTCCTTTCAGGAAAACAGACTTTTTTTGTACCAGTGTGACATATCTGACCAAGCCTCAGTCCTCAAACTTTTTGACGGCATCGAGCAGCAATTCGACACCATTGATATCCTGGTGAATAATGCAGGCATTCGCAGGGATGCCGTACTGGCAATGATGCAGCCCGATGACTGGCACCGTGTGATTGATGTTAACCTGACCGGCACATTTAATATGTCCAAGCAGGCTGTGCTTCTCATGATGAAACAGAAATATGGCAGAATTATTCATATAACTTCCCCCATGGCTCATATGGGATTTGCTGGACAAACCAATTATGCCGCTTCCAAAGCCGGCCAGATCGGCATGATGCGATCCTTATCAAAGGAAACTGCAAAACGTAAAATTACGGTTAACTGTGTCTCACCGGGCTTTATAGACACCGAGCTGCTTGAAGGGCTGACTGCTGATCAATTGGCTCAATATAAAAAACTGGTCCCCATGAAACGTTTCGGAAAACCTGAAGAAGTAGCAACTGCAGTACTTTTTCTTGCCGGAGAGCAGGCTTCATACATCAGCGGTGCCGTACTGGAGATTACAGGTGGCTTATAGTCCGGATATTTATGAGGCAATTCCACACAGACCCCCTTTCCTCTGGGTCGATTCAGTCATATCATATGATTCCAAGACAATTGTTGCGGAAAAATTCATTTCGCCTGACCTTGATATTTTCCAGGGCCATTATCCCGGTTATCCCTTAATGCCGGGTGTTCTGCTCTGTGAGGCTGTTTTTCAAACAGGTGCGCTCTTTATGGCCAAAATGCTGCAGGATTCAGGACAAACTGCAGAGGCAGGCAGGAAAGCACCGGTACTCACCAGAATCAAAGGGGCGAAATTCAAAAGAGAGGTGAAACCGGGTGATACCATCAGAATGCATGTAACTCTGGATGAAAATATCGGCAACGTCTGGTTTTTTAAGGGAAAAGTGCTTGTTGAAGACAAAACAGCTGTGAAAGTGGATTTCGCCTGCGCCCTTACCGAAACCGAAATCACGAAAAGTGCATCATGAAGCGTCATAATAAAATGGCTGGACAGACTCTGCATTTCAGAGCACCAGTCAAATCACGGTTCTAACGCATCACCCTGTTGACATGAACCAGAAAAATTATATAGTATTGTCGGTCTTACAATAACTGGAAGTGCTTTATAAGGAAGAGTCCGCCCTTCCCTATTCGGTATAACGACAAACAATCCACAACGAGATCCAGAAAGGAAATATATCAGTGCAAGAATTAACCATTTTTCAAATGATCATAACCGCCGGGCCGATGGTGAAGTTTGTCATGCTTCTCCTTCTTGTTTTTTCATTAGTGTCCTGGACCGTAATAATCATGAAACATCTATCTTATAGAAAGGCCAGGGCTGAAACAGATTTCTTCATCGATACTTTTTGGAAGAGCAAAAACCTTGCCGATGCCTATAAGACAGCCCAGGAACTACCAAGCAGTCCTGAGGCATCCATATTCATCCTCGGCTTTAACGAGCTGCAGAAACTCGGTCGCAGCAAGATAGTTAAACAGGGCGCTGAAGAAACCCTGGAAATGAGATTGGCCAGTATGGATAACCTGAAAAGAGCGCTTCGTAAAGCTGAGATCAAACAGGTAGCCGGACTCGGCAGATATTTATCCTTTCTGGCAACGACCGGAAGCGCAACTCCATTTATAGGCCTTTTCGGTACAGTATGGGGCATTATGACGTCGTTTCAGGATATAGGCATGCGCGGTTCTGCCTCACTTGCCGTGGTTGCCCCCGGTATATCCGAGGCCCTGGTTGCCACCGCGGCAGGGCTTGCAGTTGCAATTCCCGCTGTCATCTTCTTCAACTATTATGCCAATATACTCTCTGACCTGGAAAACGATATGCAGGGATTTTCCGCTGACTTTATGAACCTGGTGGAACGGGATCTGTTATCCAGGGTATAAGATTTTTTTGAGGACTCAAAGCTATGGCATTCGGTAGTACCAACGGATCAAAAAGACTGGTTTCTGAAATCAACGTGACGCCTCTTGTTGACGTCATGCTTGTGCTCCTGATCATATTCATGGTAACCGCCCCCATGATGACCCAGGGTGTCGATGTCGATCTGCCTGAGACCACTGCGAAACCTTTACGACAGAAAGAGGAACCTCTTCTGGTAACTATTAAAAAGGACGGTCAGATCTATTTTAATGATATCAAGCTGGATCAGTCCCTGCTCCGGCAGCAGTTGAGTACCCTGTCAAAAGCTGACCATGAAAAACCAATATTTCTGAAGGCGGACAAGAAGGTGCCTTACGGCCTCGTTGTCTCAGTAATGGCCGATATTAAGGATTCAGGTTTTGACAAACTGGGAATGATAACCCAGCCGGCCGACATAAAAAAGAAGCCATGAAACTTCTGGGGTCAGGCGGCCTTATATCTCCAATCATCACGCTTTCCAGCGAATGGAGAAAACCCTTTCACTTCTCCATAGGCCTGCACATCATTCTAGTGGTCTTCGCCATGCTGGCGCCCACCCTCTTCGACCGACCGACCATACTTCCGGAAATTTACACGGTCAATTTGTTCACCGCCATTGAAGTTGCAGAGACTTCGCCTTCTCCTGCTGAAACCTCTGCAGCAAAACCTGCGGTCAGACAGATTGAACCGGAAGCAAAAAAACCTGCCGTCAGCATTCAACCTGTGAAACCCGAAGTCTCTTCTGTTGTCAAAACAACCATTACCAAACCAGTCTCCTTAAAACCGATCAAACAAAAAATAAAAGTCGGAAAAACCAAGGAAGAGGAAGCACTCGACAAAGCAAAATTATCCCAAATGGTGCAGCGAATAAAGGCCAAGGCCGAAGTTAAAGAGGCAAAGGCAGAAGCTGACCAAGCTGCAAAGAATGCGGTCAGCAAACTGGCGGATTCATTAAAGACACACACACCCGGCCCTACTCCTGGCCCAAGCGAAAAAACAACAACCGCGCGGACCGGCTCCATAACAAAAACTGCCGGCGTATCAGGCCCAAAAGGCACGGGCATTGAACCGGATTTTTATATGAAACAGTACCTTTCTGCAGTTTACCAGAAAATTCATGATCATTGGGTCTTGCCAGACCTGCAAAATTGGGATAATGCTCTTGAGGCAGTTTTAATTATTACAATCAGGAAGGATGGATTTGTAACAGACAGTTTTTTTGAAAGAAAATCTGACAATATATATTTTAACCAGTTTGTTTTAAAGGCCCTGAAAGAAGCCTCTCCGCTGCCTCCTTTCCCTGATCAATTGGATCAAAGCACCCTGGAAATCGGTTTACGGTTTAAACCGGGAGAACTTTATTAAATATTCATACCTGACTTATGCATTTTCGAAAAATAGTACATATAATCGTTTGCGCCCTACTGACGAATTTCTTTTTCGCCTGCATGGCTCAGGCAAGAGTCTATCTTGATATAACCTCTCCCGATTTTCGTAAGGTTCCTGTTGCTGTTCCTTATTTTTCCAATAAAAACAAGCCAGACAGGACAAATAAAACCGACAGAGACATGGCTGCCCTGCTCACGGATGCACTCGAATTTCACGGCTTCATTAATGTTGTGCCGCCCGAAAAATATGACGGTTCTAAAAATACCGATTGGCTGAATCTTGGCGTCGACTTTACCATTCTCAGTGAATACAAAATTACAGCTGAAAATATAACTTTTGAATTCAGACTGATTGATATTGCCGAGGGCAGAATGCTTTTTGGTAAACGCTACAAAGGTTCTTTGGATGTACGTGATAAGATGGTGCTGAGATTCTGTGATGAGGTTATCTACCAACTCACAGGAGAGCGTGGAATAAGCATGTCGAACATAGCTTTTAGTTCAGAAGTATCGGGGCACAAGGAAATTTTCGTAGCCGACGTACTTGGAAGGAATATTAAGCAGATAACCAGACATAAAAATCTTGCCGTCTCCCCCAAGTTTTCACCGGATGGCAAACTGCTTGCCTATACCTCCTATCACCCGGGCAATCCGAATCTCTATATCACCAACTGGCGGGAAGCCAGGTTTACCAGTGCCATTTCCCGGCATCCCGGTCTCAACCTTGCTCCTGCCTGGTCTGCAGATGGCAAAACCATGGTCATAACCTTAAGCGTGGATGATAATCCTGACCTTTATCTTATAAATACAAAGGGAACTATCCTTTCCAGACTCACAAAAAATACCGGCATCAATGTTTCACCAACATGGTCACCGGACAATAAAAATATTGCCTTTGTATCGGACCGTAGCGGCACCCCTCAAATTTATGTGATGAATATAAAGACAAAAGCTGTCAGACGTATTACCTTTCAGGGTAACGACAATACGGAACCGAGCTGGTCACCCGATGGTAAATGGATTACATACTCAGGCCTGTATGAAAGCCGCTACCAGGTCTTCATTATAAAACCCGAGGGTGGGTTGCCGCTGCAACTGACATGGTACCGTGATGATCATGAATCTCCATCATGGTCACCGGATGGCCGGCAGATAGTTTTCAGCCGTCTGCATAAGAATGACAGGGATATCTGTACCATATTCAAGAACGGCACAGGCTTCCGTACCCTGTTCCGGCTTCAGGGCAATCAGTCTTCTCCTGAATGGTCAACAAGAATGCAATAAAACAAATTATTAAGAGATAATGAGGACATCCATGAAACAAGCTTTTTTATACTCCCTGATACTTCTTGGTCTCTCTACCATGTTGGTCCAATGTGTCGCCACGCAGAAAGACATGGAATACACCAATTTTCAAGTTCGCAAAGTGGATTCAAGAGTTGAAGATATTGACAGGGAAATCGACAAACTGAAAAAACAGACTGTTAAAGAGGTACGGGAACGCCAGGCGGAAACCGGAGATCGCCTTGATTATCATCAGTCTGAGATATTGAGACTGCAGGGTGAAATAGAGGAGAACCACTTTTTCATCCAGCAGATGAACGAAGAGAATAAAGGGTTAAAAAAACTTCTCCTGTCCCGGATAAAAACATCCGAAGAAAACAGCTCCAAGGAGATCAACAAACTTAAGGGCCGCCTTGCATTAACAGAAGATCAGTTACTCAAAGCCAATGACCGGCTGACCTTTGCCGAAAATGAAATTAAAGCCATCAAGGATGCCAGAAGCCAGGAAGCGGCCAAACAGGCAATGGAGGCTGCCCAACGGGTAAGAGAAGCTGAGAGAAAAGCAAGACTGGCCACTGAAAGGGAAGCTGCTAAAAGGAAAAAAATCTCCAGAGGGCCCAGAGAAATCCTGCCTGACCCCTATAAAATAGATGTCAGTAACCAGAATATTACCAAGGGCACCATAGAGGAGAGAGAAGAAGAAAAAACCGTTTCGAAACCAGTTAAAAAAACAACACCGCCTCCAGTTGCTACACCACCCCCAGTTGCTACACCGCCTCCAACTGCTACACCGCCTCCAGCGGTTACACCACCCCCAGCTGCTACCGCAACCTCATATGACCGGGGCAGGATCCTTTTCAAACAGAAAAAATACCGGGATGCCTATAATTCTTTTGCAGAATACCTCGATAAAAACCCTACTGGCCCCCAGGCTGTCAATGCCCGTTACTATGCGGCTCAAAGTCTCTACGACGATAAGGATTTTGAGTTGGCGATCCTGGAATTTCAGAAAATAATTGTAGAGCACCCGCAGGACTCACTGGCGCCGAAGGCTTTATATAAGCAGGGACTCTCATTTGAAAAAATAGGAGACCCGGAAACAGCCCGCATTGTATACAATAAGCTTGTTGACACCTATCCCGGCAGTGCTGAAGTGAGTTCTGCAAAGACCAGGCTCGATGCATTAAAGAGGTAGCCGGAACCCGTGGTCTGACCCCATATTCAGCCTCTAGAATGATGAATAGTCATTTAAGGATCATTTCCCTCCCGGAAAAACAATGCCTGATATGCTAAAGGCAATTTTTAGCAGACGTATGTTGAGAACCCTGCTGATGGGATTCTCCTGTGGTCTGCCGCTCCTACTCACCATATCAGTTCTACAGGCCTGGATGAAGGAAGAAGGGGTCGACCTAACGGTTATAGGCTTAATGGCACTTGTCGGCCTACCGTATACTGTCAAATTTCTCTGGGCCCCCTTTCTGGACAGATTTACCCTTCCCTTTCTAGGACGTCGTCGTGGATGGATGCTTGTTTCCCAGATCATGCTTGTACTGGTAATCTGCTGGCTTGGACTGACATCTCCCACAAAAAATCCATGGGTCGTAGCTTTTGTAGCATTTCTTGTCACTTTTTTCAGTGCCTCCCAGGATATTATCGTTGATGCTTACCGGCGGGAAGATCTTCCAGATGAAGAACTGGGGCTCGGCTCCTCGTTGTATATAAACGGCTATCGCATAGGAATGTTATTAGCCTCAGGGGGCGGTCTGATCATGGCTGATCACATGTCGTTCTCCTCTGTGTACATGATCATGGGAGCATGCATGTTACCGGGTATTATAACAACCATCCTTTCACCTGAGCCAGCCCCCCCGGCCGGCACACCGAAAACCATTCAGGAGGCGGTTCTTCTCCCGCTAAAAGAATATTTCAGCCGTACCGGCGCCTGGTGGATTCTTGGATTTATTTTTCTGTATAAGATTGGAGACACAATGGCCAGTGCCATGACCACCCCCTTTTACCTTGATATCGGTTTTTCAAAAACGGAGATCGGCACTGTTGTGAAGCTTTTTGGCTTCTGGGCAACAATTGCAGGAAGCCTTATCGGTGGTATCATGATGCTGCGCCTGGGGATCAACCGATCTCTCTGGATATTCGGGGTTTTGCAGGCACTATCTACAGCTGGATTTGCAGTGCTGGCTACTGTCGGCCATAGCATTGTGGTCTTGTCGGGTGTTATCGCCTTTGAGAATTTGAGCGCCGGCATGGGGACCGCTGCCTACGTTGCCTTCATGGCCAGTGTCACCAATAAGAAATTCACCGCTACCCAATATGCGCTTCTCAGCAGCCTGATGGGAATACCTAGGGTTCTGGCATCAGCGCCAACGGGTTTTCTTGCTAAACATATGGGTTGGTTAGGCTTTTTCGTAATGTGTACCCTGATTGCAATTCCAGGCATGCTGCTTCTCCTGCGGGTCGCGCCATGGAATAAGAAAAAATCTGCTGCACTACAGTAAAACTGTTGTAATAATGAAAATTCGCCTCGACAAACTGCTGTTTGAAAAAAAACTGGCGCCAACCAGGCAGAAAGCCCAGGCCTTGATCGGAGCAGGCCAGGTAATGGTAAATAACAAGCTGGCAGATAAGGCTGGGGCCATGGTAGAGGACTCCTGCATAATAGAAGTCAAGGAGTCATGTCCCTTTGTGAGCAGAGGTGGCTACAAACTGGAGGCCGGATTGCAATTTTTCGACATTAACCCGGCTGAACTTATCTGCCTTGATGTCGGTGCCTCCACAGGAGGCTTTACCGATTGCCTGCTCCAGCATGGTGCTTTGAAAGTCTATAGTGTTGATGTCGGCTATGGACAATTGGCCTGGGAGCTGCGCCAGAACCCCCGGATAGTGGTGATGGAGCGTACCAATGCCCGTTATCTTACCAAGGAAAATTTTGCAGAACCCATTGACCTTGCAGTTATCGATGCATCTTTTATTTCTCTCAAACTTCTCATCCCGCCCTTATTGCCATTCTTTCGTAAAAATATTTCAATTCTTGCACTTATCAAACCACAGTTTGAAGTGGGCCGCGGCAAGGTAGGCAAAGGCGGGGTTGTACGTGATCCTGCTCTGCACCAGGAGGTAATAGATGAGATTATTGATTTTTGTACAACGCTGGAATTAAAAAGTTGCGGAGTTACGCCTTCTCCTATTTTAGGACCAAAGGGGAATAAGGAATTCCTTGTGCACCTGGTTTCTCATTCTTCAACTGATACGCCATGAATAAAATTATAGCGTTACCTGTCCTGCTTTTAGCGATTGCTTCTGTTTCCCTTGCAGAGGATTTTAGAATCCCCCCAGAGTGTGAGATAATTATTGATGATTTTGTACATGGTATCAAACCGGGCTGGATACCAAAATCATTCAAAGGCACAACTGAATATACCTGGGTGGAAGAGAACGGCAAACCATTTATCAAGGCAACCAGTAACAATGCGGCATCAGGACTCATTTACAAGATAAAATATGATCCGCAGAAGTATCCCTATATCACCTGGACTTGGAAGGTGGACAATATCATTGCCAGCGGTGATGCCACCAGAAAATCAAAAGATGATTACAGCGCAAGAGTTTATGTAGTCTTTCCAGCCCTATTTTTCTGGAACTCCAAGATCATTAATTATATCTGGGCCAATAAACTCCCCCAGAATCAGTTTATTCCTTCCTCCTATGCATCCAACAGCATTATGGTAGGTGTGGAAAGCGGCGAGGCTAATACAGGCAGATGGATGACTGAAACAAAAAATGTCTATGAAGATTACATCCGCTTCTTTGGCAAAAATCCGCCAAAGATTGGTGCCATTGCCATTATGACCGATACCGACAATACAGGGGAAAGCACATCGGCCGGTTACGGGCCGATTTCAATCTGCAGCCGGGACCCTAGAAAATAAAGATTTCTGATGCTGTATTTTCACTAAAGAACCGGTTTGACTTGACGACCTTATGATGCTATATATTTGTGTTATTAAAATCATTTTTCAGGATGATAATCCTAAACAGATCCACCTAAAAAATTAAAAATTCACGAAGAGTTGATTATGAAAATAAAAGCTTTCCCCAAATTTTTTCTTGCTGGTGTTGTTGCCCTGTTTATTCTATCTCTCTCAGTTGCCGGCCATACAACTGAATATGTCAGTGTGAAGAAGGATGCCGTAAACATACGTTCCGGCCCCAGCACCAAAAGCAGGGTGATCTGGCAGGTTTTTGAGAGCTTTCCTCTCCAAGTCATAAAACGTGAGGGAAAATGGGCAAACGTTGTTGATTTTGAAGGAGATAAAGGCTGGATATATGAAACCCTTATTATAAGCAAAAAATCAGTCATCGTTAATGTTGAAACTGCCAATATGCGCTCAGGCTCAAGTACTGGCGACACCGTCATTGCCACGGTAAAAAAAGGTGTGGTATTTGAACCGCTTGCAATGAAAGGCGACTGGATACAGGTTCGTTATAAAAATGAAATCACCGGCTGGATACATAATTCTCTCCTGTGGCCCGCCAATCCACTTTAAAAAATATAATAACTCTACTCTTCTCACCATCTTTAACGTTTGCCGACCGAACCCGGGTTTCTCACGAACAGTTCAGCATATTTACATTTTCAGATACAGGAAGAAAAATCAACCGGCAAACGGACCACGGAGCCTGCCTTATTCTGAAAGAGCAGGTAGCGGTTCTCCAGTCCGAATAAAAAAAGATCCCTGGTAATTTTTACATCCTGCCGGCAGTAGCTTATTATTTCATCTATCCTGCCCTCCTTATACCACTGAAGGGCCAGCAGACCATTAGCGGATTTTTTTACTCCAAGGGTATGCTCAGCCAACCTGTCCAGACTCAACCTGTATCCCAGCCTGTTTGTTATGATTTCCATAATATCCAATGTTGGCAGGGATTCGAGATTAAACACCGAATAGGCTGAGAGCACCCGGTTGTCGAACCGCTTGTTATTGAAACCGACAACCAGTTCAAAGGTCTTCAGATCCCTGATCAACCCTGGGATATCTTTCTCCAGATATGTTTTGAAACTATCAGAAACCGAATCATAAAGAACCGCTACGCTGATACCCATTCTGTCTGCACGATGCCACCCCCCTACCTCTGCGGCACTCCTCTTGGTTTCAACATCAAATACACCATAACGGGCCGGCGGTTCTCTTTTTTCGATTCTTTTTTCAGGGCCGGATGTTCGAAATTCTTCAGTTCTTGAGCCTGTAATCGGCTGGCGGTCTGTTTCATCTGTAATTTTACTGCTCAATAAGTCGTCAAGGATTTCCAGGGCGGACTGCTTGTCTATCGGTCTGTTCCCGGAACCGCATTTCGGAGAATGCACGCAGGACGGACAGCCAAGTTCGCAGGAGCAATCTCCAATTGTTTTCTGCGTCAAATACAGCAATTCAGCAATTTTCTCAAAGGCCTTGCGGGCCAAACCAACTCCCCCCGGATATCCGTCATATATAAAGACCGCTGCCTGTGAAAGCTGTTCATGGAAGGGATGAGCAATACCACCAACATCATTCCGATCACAGAGAACCAACAGGGGAAATATGGAAATTGCGCCATGCTCCA
>JAUXHH010000215.1 GCA_030621655.1 Desulfobacterales bacterium | reverse complement strand
TAAATTTAAAGGAAAGTCATGGCAGAAAATAGCAAGCAGGAAGACATGAGCAAGGTGATAGAAGAAATGGAGCAGAAATGTGCTGAAAAGCCGGGATCGGTGGTGGCACATCATCATTTGGGGTTGGTATATCGCAAGGCAGGACGCCTCGATGATGCTGTGGCTGCCCTGGAAAAGGCCATTGAAATTGACCCTTTTTCTGTGGAAAGCCTCATTAATCTTGGATCATTGTATTTTGACATGGGCAACATTGATAAGGCCCAGGCGGTTAACGAGCAGGCAGTCAGTATACATGGGGCTTCTGCCCAGGGCCATGCCAATCTCGGTTTGATCTGGCAGAACAAGGGGGATGCGGTTAAGGCTTTGGAATATTATACAAATGCTGTAAAGCATGATCCGAAGCTGGTAACCGTATGGATCAATATGACCTCGGTCCATCTCATGCTCAGAAATGATGATAAGGCCTTGGAATCAGCTCAGGAGGCTATCAAATTGGAGCCTGATTTCCCCATGGCTCAGAATAACCTTGCAGTGGCATTGTATTACAATAATGATTTTCAGGCAGCCCGGAAACACGCTGATAAGGCAATAGGGCTCGGGTATGAAGTTGACCAGCGGTTTCTTGATGCTTTAAGTAAAGAGCTTTCCTGATTATGAGCAAGGCAACCTTGAAAACCAGACCCTGGTGCTCTTTCTGCGGCCAGGATGTTGGCAAGCCGCAGTATCCGGATAAACGGAAACTGGGGGAGTTTGCCCTGGGGGACTGCGAATGCGGAGCTGTTTATGCCAGTGACCCTACAGGTTTCAATGTGGGTGCCGCCATGGTGGAATGTCTGGTGTATGCCTGTGATGATAACTGGGATCTGGCCTGGGATCTGCTGCCGGAACAGGACTATCTCACCGGTCTGCTTGAAGACTATGATGAATTGACCCACCAGGTGGTGGAAACAAGAAACCTGGATGGCCGTAGAATTAAAGGAATACTCTATTTTGTCCGGCTGCATGAGAATATAGCTGAATTGACTGCCAAGTTAAAAGGAGAAGAAAAAACAACTGGAGCTAAAGCTGCGGATTCCTCCCTGGCTGTCCAGGTGGAACCGGTTCCTGATCCTAAGCGTATTAAAAAAAAGGCCAACAAAAACCTTGTCAAGGAGATGGTGCAGAACCGGGATGCCGACGGCCTGGTTGCTTTGTGTTTTGATGATAAGAAAACATTGCGGTTGCTGCTGCGTCAGCTCTATGAACCCGATGAGGAGAAACTCTGGGCCACTGCCCGGTTGATTGGCGAGGTGTGCAGCCGGGTTGCAACTCTCAAGCCCGGCATGGTAAGTGATTTGCTGCATCTGCTTTTTGAGGCCTGTGCTGATTCAGCCTCTTCAAATTGGGGCGCCGTGGAAACCATTGGCTCCATTATTGCGGCACGGCCTGATATTTACGGTTCATTTACCCGGCATCTTTTAGCCTATATCGGCGACCCTTCATCCCGGGCACAGGTGTTGTGGGCCCTGGGGTCCATTGCCGAGAAGCGGCCTGACCTGGTCCGGAATACCTCTTTTTATCAGCTCATAGGACTTCTTGACAGTCCTTTAGCTCTGGTCAAAGGATATATGTTAAGGCTTTTAGGCCGTCTCAAGGCAAAAGAGGTGGCGAGTCAAATCAGGATGATGCAGGAAGATACAACACCGCTGATAATTTATGAAAACGGGTTACCTGTCCAGACGGATATAGGAACCCTTGCCAAAGAAGCTTTGCTACTGATAGATATGTAAGGAGAAGAACGAAAGTGATTGAACAGATAAAAGACCAGGAAACAAATCAGGAACCCCAGGAAATAGAAGATCCGGCCCAGACTGACTATAATAAGGGTAAGGAGTTGCTCCAGGCAGAAGATGACGCCCAGGCAGCCTCTTGTTTTCATAATGCCCTGATCGGTTTTGAGCAGAGCGGTGATGATAAGGGCGTGGCCAATGCCTCGGACCAACTTGGGGACATCTGTGCAGCCCGCGAAGAACACGAAAAGGCGATTGGGCACTATCAGAGGGCTTACGATATATGTGATAATGAAAATGACAGGTTCAGTCTCATAGCCCTGCAAAAAAAGATGGTGATTTCCAAAAGAGCCTTGAAGCAATATGATGCAGCAATAAGAATTTATCTTAATGTTATAGATATCTACTCCGGTTATAATAACCCGTCCGGTACGGTAGCCATCATGGAAGAGTTGGCAAAATTCTATCTTGAGATCGGTGAGAGGCAGAAATCGGCTGATACGTACAGGACGATCGCTTCGATCCATAAAAATTTTAGTCATACCTTACAGGCGAAGGAATTTACGGATAAGGCGGCGCAGGTTGAACAGGGTGGTGTATAAATTACCTCTTGGCTGAAAAAGATTGCCAGAGAGGGAGATCAGAGAATTACAGGGTGCTTTCATGTTTACCGGCATAATTCTGGGTAAGGGAAAGGTTGTTGAGAAAAGGTCTTCAGGGGGCGGCATGGTTTTTATTCTTGAGCCTGATTTTGATCTGACCGATCCTGAAGAAGGTGAATCCATTGCGGTGAACGGCGTCTGCTTGACCGCCAGGAATATCAACGCCGGAAAATTTACGGTTGATGTTTCACCCGAAAGCCTGGATCGTACAAACCTTGGTAAACTGTCTGTGGGCGGCAAGGTAAACCTGGAAAGGGCCCTTCGGTTGAGTGACAGACTTGGGGGGCATATGGTCAGCGGCCATGTGGATGCAGTGTCCTCCATTCTGGAACGGCGGCCGGTCGGGAACTTTGTCCAATTCACTTTCGGGGTTCCGGCGGGACTGGCAAAGTATATTATTGAAAAAGGCTCCATTGGTATCGATGGCACCAGCCTGACCGTGAACAGCTGTGATGATAAAACATTCTCCATCGTCGTCATTCCACACACTCTGGAGGTAACGCTTCTGGGATCATTACGGGAAGGTGATTCGGTAAATATTGAAGTTGACCTGATAGGCAAATATGTGGAAAAAATGCTGCAGGCAGAACCGGATAATAATGACAAATCCCAAGGTGGAATAAATCCGGAGTTTCTGGCCAGGCATGGTTTTATAAAATAATAAAGGTATTGATATGGCAGTCAGCAGAATTGAAGAGGTAATAGAAGACATCCAGGCCGGTAAGATGGTCATCCTGGTGGATGATGAGGACCGGGAGAATGAAGGCGATCTTTGTATGGCTGCTGAGGCAGTAACCCCAGAGGCTATAAATTTTATGGCCAAGTATGGCCGGGGCCTTATCTGCCTCACCCTTGACCGTACCCATGTGAAAAAATTGAACCTACCGATGATGGTTGCGAAAAACAAGTCTCCATTTGAGACCGGTTTCACGGTAAGCATTGAGGCGCGGACAGGGGTGACCACCGGCATTTCCGCGGCGGATAGGGCCAGGACAATCCAGGCGGCTGTTGACCCGGATGCACAACCAGACGATATTATAAGTCCGGGGCATATTTTCCCGTTACGGGCAAGAAGGGGTGGCGTACTTGAGCGCACAGGCCAGACAGAAGGTTCTGTTGATCTGGCGCGGCTGGCGGGTATGACGCATGCAGGGGTTATCTGTGAAATAATGAAAGATGACGGGACCATGGCCCGTATGCCGGATCTGGAAGAGTTCGCTGCTGAACATAATATGAA
>JAUXHH010000205.1 GCA_030621655.1 Desulfobacterales bacterium | reverse complement strand
GCCTCGGCTTGTGAGAAACCCGGGCTAGTCACCTGTGAAAATGCTCTGGGAAACATACTATGTTCCGTAAAACTTATTTTAAAAAACCTGGTTGGAATTTTATTGAATTTGCACCATACTAATACGTTTGAAACCCCTGAAGTCTTAACATAAAAGTCCTGGAATAAAATAGTATGCCGCTGACAAAAGGAAGCCGGGGAGATGAAAAATAAATCAACGATCCAAAAAAACCTATGCATAATGATCTCTTCCGTGGTTGCTCTGCACACCGGTATTTTCTTATCCGTGCAGACAGGTCAGGCTGCTGAAACAGGTGATAAACTGTTAATGGCAACCACAACAAGTACTGATAGCACAGGTTTGCTCGACTATCTTATGCCGTCTTTTACGGCAGAGTCCGGAATCAATATCCGCTGGGTATCCACCGGTACCGGCAAGGCATTAAAGCTCGGTGAAAACTGTGACGTGGACGTCCTCCTGGTTCATGCCCCACAGGCTGAGCAGGATTTCGTTAATAAGGGGTTTGGCATAGATCGTCGGGAAATAATGTATAATGATTTTGTCCTAATCGGGCCGCCGGAAGATCCTGCAGGCAGTAAGGGGAAAAGGGTTGCAGAAGCATTGTCGGCAATCGGGTCATCGGGTAATGTTTTCGTTAGCCGGGGCGACAATTCCGGTACCAGTAAAAAGGAACGTACACTCTGGAAACTTGCAGGTGTGACCATACCTGAACAGGAACCCTGGTACAGGCAGAGCGGTCAGGGAATGCTGGCGACCATAAATGTCGCAGGGGAGATGAAAGGCTATACCCTGACTGACCGGGGTACGTATATCAAGTATGAATCCGTTGCCGACTCCAGGCCTGCGCTTGTCATACTGGTTGAGGGCGATGACGTGCTGTTGAACCAGTACAGCATCATACCGGTTAACCCCAAACAATGTACAAATGTACATTATGATAATGCAAAGGCCCTGTCAGCCTGGATGACGGGTGCTGAGGCACAGCGCTTGATAGGTGAATTCAAACTCCTCGGCAAACAACTTTTTACACCTAATGCAACTCGGGAATAGGAATGGATTTTTTTCAAGAGGGTTTTGCTCAGGCCGTAACACTTCTTGTCAACCGTGATCCGGCAACGTATTCAGCGATCAGCGCCACCATTCGTGCATCAAGCCTGGCAATGGCGGCAAGTCTACTGCTGGGTATTCCCTTCGGTTATCTCCTGGGATATTTTGATTTCAGGTTAAAGAAATTTATCCGCATTGTAGTTAACACCCTGTTGTCATTACCCACTGTATTTATAGGTCTAATCATTTACGCGCTGCTCACCAGAAACGGGCCATTAGGTGAGGCGGGGCTTCTTTTTACCATAACAGGTATAGCCATCGGCCAGACGATTCTGTCCCTGCCCATTGTAATTGCCCTGACCGCAACGGCTGTAGAGGCGGCTGACCGTAATTTGCGGATCACCCTTATGTCTCTGGGGGCAAGTTCTTTCCAGATAGCGAAAAGCACATTATGGGAAGTCCGGCTCGGCATACTGGCAGCGGCGGTGACAGCCACGGGCAGAGTCCTGACCGAGGTTGGCATTTCCCTGATGGTGGGCGGCAATATCAAATGGCAAACCAGAACCATAACTACGGCAATTGCCCTGGAAACAAACAAAGGGGAATTCGGCATGGGGATAGCCCTGGGGCTGGTATTGCTCCTGATTGCCTTTGCCGTGAATATTTTTCTGGCCGGTCTGCGCAGGAGAGCCTGAGATGGACATATATCAGATTCAGGACATAGATCATTATTACGGGGACAAGCAGGTCATCTCCATTGATGATCTTGCCATTGCGCCGGCTTCCATAGTCGGGCTTATCGGGCCGAACGGCAGCGGCAAGTCCACCCTGCTCAAACTTCTGGGTTTTCTGGAAGAGCCGACCTATGGCACAATACTTTTCAATGGCCGGGAAAAATCTTCTTTTTCCAATGGGGACCGTTTTAAAATAACCCTCATGACCCAGGACCCCTACCTTATGCACCGCTCTGTTTTTGATAATGTTGCCTACGGCCTTAAAATCAGAGGGGATACGAAAGATATCCGCAATCGGGTAGGAGAGGCATTAGATCTTGTCGGGTTGGCTCCGGAAAATTTTACGAGAAGGAAATGGTATGAACTTTCCGGTGGAGAAGCACAGCGTGTAGCCCTGGCCGCGCGTCTGGTTCTGAAGCCGGAAGTGCTGCTGCTTGATGAGCCCACTGCCAGTGTTGATGCAGACAGCGCCCGACTTATCAAAAAGGCATCATTGCAGGCAAGGGAAGAGTGGGGGGCAACTCTGGTTGTCGCAACCCATGACTGGCAGTGGCTCTATGAGACTTGCGACTCCGTGCTGCATTTACTGCATGGCAGGATTTTTAAAGGCGGTTTGGGCTGTGCAGTTTACGGCCCCTGGCGCATTGGACAAAATGATCTTTTGCAGAAAGAACTGGAAGACGGCCAGATTCTGGTTGCTCCGAAACCTGTAGAAGGAAAGCAATTTGCGGTCCTTGATCCGTCCAGGCTGAAAATAACATTGCCCGGCAAGTATCCTTTGCTGGAATGGAATATCGATAGATTGAACGGGTTTGTCACCCGGCTGTTTCTGGAAAGGAACGGTGATACGGTTCAAACCGCCATTAAAGTTGCGGAACTGGTCATCACCATACGCATGGAGCGGGAAAGGGTTGAAAAGCTGCAGCTTTATCCGGGTAAAGAGGTGACCATTGCCTATGATACCAGGGATATAGAGTGGTTTTGACAAATAGTAATTCAATTTAAAATACATTCAGCAAATAAAGACCGTCTCGGAAGAGAAACCCGGCTAATATAAGTTAGTATAAGTCCTAACAATCGCATGGTGAAAATGTACTTATTCCCCAGCAGGAAAGAGCGGGATTTTCCTACCAGAAAAGTCAGAATGATCTTGGATCCTACAAGCAGCACATAAAAACTCAAAACAAAAGAGATTGCAGCAGTCAGGCTCATAGCCATTGCTTTTATGGTTGTCGGTCCACCCGCAGAGAACCAGAACAGGTAGGGGTGGGGACTTAACGCATTTGCAATAATTCCTTTTTGAAATGATTTGGGTGAGCTTTTATTGATCTCTAATTCGATTCCTTTTATCCGTCGGCATACAATATTGACAGCGCAGGTTGCACCTGTCGGTTATGGCTATCCGAAGGTAAGAGATATGTCTGCCGTAATTATCTATGAGTTTATCAGAATAATTACGCGACAGTTCATCAAGATGTACTACTCGTTTATTCATTGAGCTCCCCCTCTAATAGCGAAAAACACCAATCTGTAAGCAACTCTCTATTGTTCATAAAAAACTTTCCCACAATCCTGTAAATCGTACCCACCAAGCCCTTGGACAATTCTTCTGAAATCCTGATCATGATGAATTACATTAAAAAGATGCTTTACCTGGGGGGTATTTTCAAGGTGCTTGGGGACAATCAGGTCATACCGCTCTTTGGTAACAGGAACAAAATCAAGCGACAGCGCCTGGGCAGCTGCTCTTATTGCCATTCCAGTATCAACAAGTCCACTTGCAACAGCAGAAGCAACATTCATATGGGTGTATTCTTCCCGGTCATAGCCTTGAACTGATTCCGGATTGATTTGCGCTTTTTTCAGCTGCAGGTCGGTTAAAATTCGTGTGCCTGCCCCACGCTGACGATTAATAAAGGTAATATCGTTTCTGGCTAAATCAGAAATACCGTTAATGTTTTTGGGGTTTCCCTTTGGCACCAGAAGCCCCTGCTCACGATAGACC
>JAUXHH010000079.1 GCA_030621655.1 Desulfobacterales bacterium | reverse complement strand
CTTATTGTGCAGCGGGGTGTGTCATTAACCCGGATTGAGACAATGCCGTATGGTGAAAGCATGCCGATTGCTGATAATAGCACCGAAGCAGGCAGATCAATGAATCGTCGTGTTGAGATTAAGATAGCCCCAACCCAATATTAGCCATTGTATATATCCCATTTCCAGCGTCATCGCCCTTTTGGCATGGGTAACCATAGCCAAAAGGACTCTTCCTCGGACCTGGAATTTATCCAACGGCTAATAAGATTTATTTTAGGGGACAGATTTTGAATCTGTCTCCATTTTATTCCTAATTGCCGAACTGACTCTTTCTCGGAGTTTCCCGTTGGTCACTTACCTGGACATAGATACGTCCAGCAACCCAAGAGTTTTTAACTGAAAAGGATTTATTATTAGGGCGCACTTTTGTGGAGAGTTGGAGCTGTTCTACTTGTGATACTTCTCCCCTGCCTTTATTGTGCAGGCCCGATAGAGCTGTTCCAGCAGGAGCAGGCGGCTTATCTCATGGGTAAAAGTCATAGGGGAGAAAGAAAGTACAAGGTCGGCTTTATACAGAATAGCTGAAGATAATCCCAAGTGTCCGCCTATGGCGAAAGAGATTTTTTTAATTCCCTGCATCTCCCAGCGCTCCATTTGTTTAGCCAGTTCAAGTGAGTCCATCTGTTTGCCGGTTCTGTCCAGGCAAACAAGGTAGGATCCTTGAGAATTTTGCATCAGCTTTTCACTTTCTTTTTCAATCAGAAGGTTTTCAGGTAAACCTTTTTTAGCCTTCCTTTCTTTAAGCGTTTTAATTTCAACTTTAAGATAGCGTGAAAGCCGCTTGACATAATCATCAATTCCTGTTGCCAGGTATTTCTCCTTTGTTTTGCCTAAAAAAAGTAATTCCAAGCGCAAAAGAATTCACCTTCTTATTTATTTTCGAGTTTAAGAAGTGCAGTGAACTTCTTGCAGAAATCATCGTAACCGAGTTCCCTGTTGATTCCAGGACACGATTTTTTGATGATCTCAAAATTGTCCTGATCGTCAAGTATGCTTGGGTGCAGGGGCCATTGGGTGCAACGCCAGGGTTTACCTGCATGGATGGTACATCCGTTATCATAGAATATACAATGTCCATCAACAATCTTCATCTGAATGGTGTTGCCATTCTGACGCCAATATTTACGGGCTACCTCCTCTCTTTCCATGCCCAGGTGCTGAATCATTCGCTTTTGGTCATCTTCATCGAGTGAAACGGTGGTCTCTCCCTGGCAGCAATAGCCGCATTGCTGGCAGTCAAATATTTCTGAAACTTTAGTCATGTTTTTTTAAACAAGTAGATTATTTTTCTTTAGCCTTTAGCCTTTAGCCTTGAACCTTTTTTACCCTTTTATCACACCAAGTGGTCGCAGTCTTGCTACTTTATTGGCAATTCCCGCCTCGTGGACGACCCGGACCACGTCCTCAACGTCTTTATATGCCTGGGGGATTTCTTCAACCAAAGTTGCACGACCGGCCCCTTTTACTGTCACGCCCATCTCTGCAAGTTCGGCGGTTACATTATGCCCTTTGGCAATTTTTTTTGCAGCATGTCTGCTCATTAATCTGCCGGCACCGTGACAGGTGGAACCAAAAGTTTCCTGTAATGCTTTTTCTGTACCGACAAGCACGTAAGAATAACGACCCATATCGCCCGGAATAAGTACAGGCTGCCCGGTTTCCCTGTATGCATCAGGCACCTTGGGATGGTGCGCCGGGAAAGCCCGGGTTGCACCTTTGCGGTGCACAACTACCTCTTGTTGCCGGCCATTAACCTCATGGGTTTCGAATTTTGCAATGTTGTGACACACATCGTAAACCAGTTCAAGGCCTAATTTTATTGCCCCACGTCCCAGTACATGTTCAAAAGTCCGTCTGACCTCTTCAGTGATGAACTGCCTGTTGGCAAAAGCAAAATTTGCTGCTGCAGCCATGGCTGACAGGTATTTCTCCCCTTCTGGAGAATGGATTGGGGCACAGCACAACTCTCTGTCGGGCAGGTCAATGCCATATTTCCGCGAAGCATTCTGCATGAGACGGATATAATCGCCACATACCTGATGGCCAAGCCCCCTTGACCCTGTATGGATGATTATTGTCACCTGATTCTTGAAAAGCCCTATTCCGGAAGCAAGTTTATCGTCAAATATCTTATCAACAAAGCCGACTTCGACAAAATGATTTCCAGAGCCCAGAGTTCCAAGTTGGGCCTGGCCTCTATCCAGGGCTCTGTCAGATACAGTGTCCGGATCAGCCCATCCAAGGCAGCCCCCTTCCTCGATATGCAGCAGGTCATCATTTGAGCCGTACCCATTACGTATAGCCCATGATGCACCTGTTTCCAGTACCTTTTTTAGTTCCTGTTTGTTTAACTTTAAATATCGCTGTTTGGATCCGACACCAGACGGGATATTTGTGAACAGGCAATTAACGAGGGCATCTATCCGGGTTGCTATCTCTTCCTTTTCAAGAGCAGTGCGCAAGAGACGAACACCGCAGTTAATGTCATATCCAACCCCTCCGGGTGAAACAACTCCCTGGTCAGGATCAAACGCCGCAACTCCACCTATGGGAAATCCATAACCCTGGTGCATATCCGGCATTGCGAGACTTTTACCAACAATTCCTGGAAGGCAGGCCACATTGGCAACCTGTGTGATACTTTTGTCATTTTTAATATGCTCCAGAAGGCTCCTGTCCAGAAAGAGTAAGCCATCAGTCCGCATTTTGCCTTGTTTCGGTAAAAGCCAGCGATACAGATCAATCTGTTTGAGATTATGGATGGTGAAGTCATTCATAGTAAATCCGCATAACTATGCTAAATATCAAGAAATACCTGTGCCAACCATTTATGGTCTTTTTCGCCTATATAGAGTTGATGATATGTGACAGCTTTAACTCCAAGCAACTCATGGTCTTTGTCATCGTTAAACTCCTGCAGCCAGGCCTTGGCACAAATTTTTGTCTCAGTAACTGACTGAACGGTTAACTGTTTACAGATGAACCCTTTTGCATCATATAAATAAAGGAATTCTTCAAGGAAGTTGACGAGGAGTTCTTTCAAATCACTGCCCGTTACTTCAATAATTTCAGGCTGACTCTCCTTGTGGTGCCCAAGCCGCCACATTATGTGGAAGAAGGCCAGGGCGGCGGCCTCAAATACCTGTTCTCTGGTGTTGCCCCGGACCTCAAAACCGGTGTCAGCAGTATGTTCAATAAGATGATAGAGTTGAGGCACCATAAACTTTTATCCCAATGATGCTTTACAATTAAACAGAATACTCAATCAGACGAATGGGCGGCTGATAAAATCATGCACTACCAACAACATCGCCATATGTAGTTATGTCAATACCGAATTTTTGAGCTGCCACTTTCCATTTCAAGGGGTCTGGTGTTTTAAAGATAATATCGTCCTCGGCAGGGAGTATAAGCCAGCCATTATCCGTTAATTCATTTTCAAGTTGTCCGGGACCCCAGCCCGCATATCCAAGGAGAAAGAGATAATTGTCTGGTCCATTATGAAGGGCAATATCCTGGAGTATCTGAGGATCGCTCGACAGGCATACTGTATCACTCACCTGCAGTTGGTCTCTTGCATGGTAGTCAGCAGTATACAGAATAAATCCTGATTCCATTTCAACCGGGCCGCCCAGATAAACCGGCGGCAGTTCAAAATCGGGAATCGGAATGTTGGCGTTTATTAGAATTTCATCAAGTGTGATGCCGGGAAGCGGATTATTAACTACCAGTCCAATAGCGCCCTCCTCCGTATGTCCGCACATGTATATAAGTTTTTCCCGGAAGCGTGGGTCCGGCATCTTTGAAGTGGATATCAGAAAACTTCCCTGCTGGCTTTCCATATGTATATTCTCTCTTTTAAAGGCTGCTGACTTATCAAAAAGTATAATTCAAACTACACGTTTCCCGATTGGAGCAATGCTCCAACGTGAGTACTGAATATGTTTCCGCAGGCTACCATGACACTGAAAAATTAAAAAGCGGCTAGAATAAATATAATCTGATCCAGGCTCCTGGAGTATATTATGATTGTTGTATGACTGAAAATCTAATATATGTTGTCATTCGGCATGATTGTTTAATAAAATAAACACGCAAATTGCACATCCCATATATTTACAATTTATCTGAAGAGTGAAAATGTCAACTTTTATAAGTTCACAAATTGATCGCGTTATAGATTGCGACCACCATGATCCCTTTCAAGTGCTTGGCTTGCATTTTATTGACCAGGAACCAGGGGGTGCTCTGGTGCGCACCTTCCAGCCACATGCCGAGTCAGTTCAGATTGTCATAGGTGGGCAGAAACAATACATGTACAAAATGAGACAGGAGGGACTCTTTGAAATAGTTTTGCAGGAGTTCTCAGAACCATTTGCATATGAATTTGAGATCAAATATTTCGATAGTACAGTTCATACAATTGCAGATCCCTATAGTTTTCTCCCACAGTTAGGTGAAATGGATCGCTATCTTTTCAATAGCGGCACACATTATGAACTTTATAATAAACTCGGTGCGCATCGAACAGCTATTGATACCATTGAGGGAACTATATTCAGAGTATGGGCGCCTTCGGCACGCCGGGTAAGTGTAATCGGCGATTTTAATTCCTGGGACGGCCGGGTACACCAGATGCGCAGCCTTGAAAAATCAGGTATCTGGGAACTTTTTATCCCCGGAATTACAGAAGGTGAATTGTATAAATTTGAGGTGAGAACCCAATACCGGGATTTGCAAATAAAATCTGACCCTTTTCAGTTCTATGGTGAAATTCGTCCCAAAACAGCATCGGTTGTCAATTCACTGAATAAATATTCCTGGCAGGATAAGGACTGGCTCGAAAAACGGGCTAAGATAAAACCCTATGATATCCCTGTGTCAATTTATGAGATACATCTCGGCTCCTGGCAGCGTGACCCCGGTGATCCGGAACGTTTCCTGACCTATAAAGAGATTGCCGACACGCTTGTTCCCTATGTGAAAGAAATGGGTTTCACCCATGTTGAACTGATGCCGGTCATGGAGCATCCGCTCGATGAATCATGGGGATATCAGGTAACTGCCTACTACAGCATTACCAGTAGATATGGAACTCCTGAAGAATTTATGTACCTTGTGGATCTCTGCCATCAAAATGATATAGGCGTTCTCCTTGACTGGGTTCCGGCCCATTTCCCAACAGACGGTCATAGCCTTGCCCGTTTTGATGGTACGGCGCTTTATGAGCATGAGGATCCCCGGCAGGGTGCCCACCCCGAGTGGGGAACACTGGTTTTTAATTACAGCAGAAAAGAAATCAGCAATTTTTTGATCGCAAATGCCCTGTTCTGGTTTGACAAGTATCATATCGACGGATTACGGGTTGATGCTGTAGCCTCCATGCTGTATCTCGATTATTCCCGTAAAGAAGGCGAATGGATCCCCAACTGCTACGGCGGCAGAGAAAACATTGATGCTATTGAATTCCTGCGGCACCTTAACAGTATTGTATTTGATCACTATCCTAATGTCATGATGATGGCTGAAGAATCAACCAGCTTCTTCGGGGTGTCAAAATCGACAGATCAAGGTGGACTGGGTTTTGGTTTTAAATGGAACATGGGATGGATGAATGACACCTTAAGCTATATAAGCAAAGATCCCCTGTACAGGAAGTACCACCACAATGCCCTCACCTTTTCACTGTATTATGCATTTTCAGAGAATTTCATTCTTCCCATTTCCCATGATGAGGTCGTACACGGCAAGGGTTCCCTGCTTTCAAAAATGCCTGGGGACCATTGGCAAAAATTTGCCAATCTACGTCTCTTTCTTCTTCTGCAGTGGTGTCATCCGGGCAAAAAGCTGCTTTTTATGGGCAGTGAATTTGGCCAGTTGTCGGAATGGTACTGCAAGACCAGTCTTGACTGGCATTTGCCGGAACATGAACCCCTCCATAAAAAAGCGCAGGATTTTGTTCAGGCGCTAAATCATATGTACAGTGACAATCCTGCATTATGGCAGGTTGATTTCACGCCTGATGGTTTTCAATGGCTGGATTTCAATGATATTGATAACTCGGTGGTTGGTTTTGCCCGTTTGGGTTTTGATCACCGGGACCACCTGGTGTGCGTTTTTAATTTTACCCCCCAGGTTATTTACAATTATAAAATGGGAGTGCCGGCCGGCGTAGCTTACCAGGAAATATTCAATTCCGATCTCCGGCAATTCGGAGGAAGCAATGTCGAAAATAGTGTTCCCTTGGATACTATCCACGAACCTTTTGGCTTCGCGCCTCATCATGTTAAATTAAACCTGCCTCCACTTGGCGGTATAGTTCTAAAACCATTGAATGAGTAACCCCGATACATACACAACAAAATAAATGGGAGATTCCCAATGTCTTCAGTAGATGGAATAGTGCCTTCCGGCGATAAGAAGAAAAAGACATTATGCTGGATCAGCGAAACGACTAAAGAACATCCGGAGAAGAACAGGCAGCAGATAATCAGTGAAGCTGAGATACGTTTTGATCTTTCTCCTAAAGAGTGCGACTTCATTGACCGTAAGCTGCGGGATGATTCTGCGGAGTGTGATTAGCAGTTGATTTCTTGCCTTGAAGGTAACTTTAGTTTGCATTCTTGCATTTGACAGGCATGGGTACTTTTAAAAGATTTATACCTTCTTCCTGCAGTTTTTTCTCTTCAAGTTCGGTGGTCACCCCACGAATATTTCTCGGTTTAGATACACCATAGTGTATTTTAAGTGATTCCGTTGCCAGTTCGGTGCCAACATCCTCAAAATTCTTTTCAACAAATTCCTGCAATGTCTCTAATGAATCAGCAACACGTGTTGATTGTTTTGATTCTGCAGCCTTCATGTGCGAAGATTCATCTCCGGTATTTCTGAATGATTGTGCCCGGATGGGAGAAAGAATTTTACGTACCTCCCTGCCGTCACATACAGGACACACCAAAAAGGCTGCGGTCTGCTGTTTGTCAAAATCCTGACGATCCTGAAACCAGCCTTCAAAGGTATAGCCGCAGTCACATGCCAGATCAAAAACGATCATAGATAAATTCCGCTAGAGTTATTGGATAATTCTGTCACTCTCTATTCTGAAGACAAATTAACATTTATTTATAGAAAAAAACAGCATCTTGCAAGGCTCGTTACAGTTGCATAAAAGGATAAAGAGATGGAACATTATGAAATAATTTCAAAATTTAGTTTTCTTTAGTCTTAATCCCGTTATAATGCTTCAATCTTTAGGGATGTATTGCTGCCCATAAAATATTGATAAATATTCAGGCATTATTCTTGCTTAC
>JAUXHH010000103.1 GCA_030621655.1 Desulfobacterales bacterium | reverse complement strand
CAAATTTTCTTGGAAAGATCGGTCCAACTGCGCACCTGCTTGATCTTATTTTTGATCCTTCTGCAACACTAAGCGGTAAGGCAAAGGTTGCAAAATCTCCTGTAACGTACCTGAAGCGTCTCCTGCTTAAACGCAGCTTCAGAAAAAAACATAAATATGCCGGGAGCAGGGAAAGGAATTTTACTTGCTCGGGCTGTCCATAAATTGAATGCAATAATACCCTTGCCGACCAATAAAATATTTTTTAGTATGGAGATATTGAGAAACAGTCCAATAAATTCATTATAAACATGCAGAGTAAAACCATGACTGAACAGCTAAAAGATGACAATAAAAACACTATGACACAGGAACCCTCGGAAGAAGAAAATCAGCAAATGGGTTCAGGCAACTTCAGGGAAGTAAGTTATGTGATTTTATTTATTGGAGCAGTATTCATCATCAATGCCATGGAGACAGGCAGTTACCGTACACCATGGCCCGTAGCTATAATTGTCACTCTGGCAGGGCTTGGGCTCTTCGGCTATTCTCTGTATCTGCAATCACGCAAGCAATAGGGAATCTCACCCTTAATCCCCCGTTTTAAACGTGGCATAATATGCTGTTTACTCAGCACATTTATTCATCGAGTCAGTTATCGAATAACAGATAACATCCTTTCCAGTCGTCCTGACGAAACAGTTTTATCCTCATTAAATCCCTGTTTTTCATTATCTGATAATTTCTGTAAATCTATTGATGTAAGTCAAGGAGAACGGGCAAAAACCATGCTACACTCCCGGCTGTAAGAGTGATTAAACTGTCGTAAAATCAAATGAGGACATTGTTATGATGAAAAAAATTGATTTAGACCCGGCCAGGGAATTTCATCCGGAACATATGAAAAAATTTCTGGTTCATGATTCTGCCTATTTCAGGATCATTAACTTTAACCTCGGTGCCGGAGTTGTTTTCCCCGTTCATTCCCATGACCTGGATGGCCAGCTTTCCATACTGGTTATTGAGGGGGAAGGTGAATTCCTGGGCAAGGATGATGCTGTCATACCAGCCAAGACAGGTGACATATTGATTTCAGACATCCAGGAACCCCACGGTGTCAAAGCTACAACCAATATGCGGATTATCGTGACCATTGCCCCGCCTCTTTAATATTATTAGGTTTCAAGGTCTCGAGGGGTCAAGGGTAATGGAAAAATATAGGACATAGCTGAAAATTTCTGCCTTGCCCAAAAGACCTAATTTATTAATCATATAGAAACTCCGTCAATATGGGGTTTGGCATTCCGGGTGGATTTTAGTATGGTGCTGCGTTATCATTTTCCTTGACCATCATTTTAGATAAAACGCAGAACATGCTGAACAATATACAATATCCTTTCACCCCGAAGAAAATCTCCATTAACGGTCATACACTCTCCTATCTTGACGAGGGGCAGGGTAGTCCGATTGTTATGCTGCACGGCAATCCTACCTGGTCCTTTTATTATCGCAATCTCGTAAGCCTTCTTCGAAACAACTACAGGGTCATTGTGCCTGATCACATGGGCTGCGGTCTCTCTGATAAACCACAGGACTATCCCTACCTGCTGAAAAACCATATTGATAACGCTGAGAAATTGCTGGCAGAACTCCAAATAGACAAATTTTCACTGGTGGTTCATGACTGGGGTGGTGCCATAGGTATGGGTTTGGCTGCGCGCAAATCTGACAGGATTGAATCTGTTATTGTAATGAATACCGCGGCTTTTCCCTCCCAAAGAATTCCTTTTCGCATCAGTATATGCCGTATTCCAATTCTGGGTGATCTACTCGTCCGTGCTTTCAACAGCTTTGCAAAAGGTGCCCTTACTATGGCAGTTACAAAAAAAATGAAGCCTGAAACTGCCCGGGGATACATCGCACCTTATGATTCCTGGACAAACCGTATTGCTCTGCTCCGTTTTGTCCAGGATATACCTCTGTCCCCCAAAGACAAATCCTGGGACACCATTGTTGCAATAGAAAAATCATTAATACAGTTTCAAAATACACCGATGCTGGTCCTGTGGGGTGGAAAGGATTTTTGTTTTACCCGCCATTTCTATGATGAATGGCTGCAACGTTTCCCTGATGCGGATGGTCACTTTTTCCCTGAAGCCGGTCATTACGTGCTTGAAGACGCTTTTGACAGTCTGGCGCCACTGATCACAGCTTTTTTCCAAAAGTATAACAAGGTATGAACCACAACATCGCTGAAACCCTGCCGAATATTGCTGCGATCTATCCTGAACGTAAGGGTCTCATATGCAAGACCGGAAAAGGGTACAGGTCCTGGACCTTTAAAGAGATGGACAGCATAACCAACCGGTTTGCCCGGAGTCTATCTGATTTAGGAGTCACACAAGGCGACCGGGTAATATTGATGGTGAGACCGTCTGTAGAGTTTATTACGCTAACCTTTGCACTCTTCAAAATAGGCGCGGTCATCATCCTGATTGATCCAGGCATGGGATACAAGAATCTCCTTAAATGTGTCGGAAAGGTAAAACCAGAGATTTTCATTGGAATACTCAAAGCACATCTATTCAAACTCATCTTTCCCCGGCCTTTTAAAACTGTAAGGACTTCGGTCTGCATTGGGCGGTCCTTTGGACTTTTCGGCCATACTCTTTCCGCTGATGCTGCTGAAAGATCGGAAAACTACGGGACCTATTTCCCGACTGTTCAGTTACATAAAGATGATCCGGCGGCCATACTTTTTACCACGGGAAGCACAGGCCCTCCCAAAGGCGTTCGGTATGAACACGGTATCTTCCAGGCTCAGCTGAAGCTAATCCGGGATTACTACCGGATAGGGCCGGATGATGTAGACCAGCCTGCCTTTCCACTTTTTGCCCTTTTCTCAACTGCACTTGGTGCCTGTTCAGTCATACCGGAGATGGATGCCGCAAAACCTGCCCAGGTGGACCCGGCCAAATTTATCAAGACGATCAGAAACAATAATGTAACCTATTCATTCGGCTCCCCGGCTATCTGGAATGTTGTCAGCAATTACTGCCGGAAACAAAAAATCAACCTGCCATCAGTAAAAAAAATACTTATGGCAGGTGCACCTGTTCCAGGAGATTTGCTGCAAAGGACCCTCTCTATACTACCTGCTGACGCGGAAATACATACCCCGTACGGGGCAACAGAGTCTCTGCCAATCGCTTCTATAACAGCAAAAGAAGTACTTGCCGAAACCTGGAATGAAACAAGGAAAGGCAAGGGAGTCTGCGTCGGAAGGGTCCTGCCCTCCATTGAGATTAAAATTATACAAACCTCAGATGAACCAATTGATCAATGGCATGAATCCCTGCAACTGCCTACCTGTAAGATCGGAGAAATAATTGTCAGAGGGCCGGTTGTCACCCGGACCTATGACAACAATGACAAGGAAAACAGGCTGGCAAAAATTAAAGATGAAGATGCATTCTGGCACCGCATGGGAGACCTGGGATATTTTGATGAAAAAAACAGATTATGGTTCTGTGGTCGCAAAGGACACAGGGTTGTTACAACGTCCGGCACCATGTATTCGGTTTGTTGCGAGGCAATTTTCAATGAACACCCGCACGTTTTCAGGTCAGCGCTAGTAGGTATTGGAATGAAAGGACAACAGACACCTGTCATGATTGCCGAGCTTCATAATAAAAAAACTGATAATGAGATATTTTCAGACTTGAAACAAATGGCCCTGCAAAATGAATTGACCAGCGGTATTGAGCATTTTCTCATTCATCCCGCTTTCCCGGTTGATATCAGACATAATGCCAAGATTTTCAGGGAAAAACTTTCTTTATGGGCTGCAGATGAGCTCAAGAAATAATAAAAATATGGATAAGATTTACTCATGAAGGCCTTTGTCACAGGTGGTGGAGGGTTTGTCGGTTCTGCCATTGTCCGTCAACTTGTGGACAAAGGTGTTGAGGTTGCCGTTTTTGGAAGAAACCATTATCCCAACCTCGAAAAACTCGGTGTGCGCCAATTCCAGGGGGATATTCTCGACAGTGATCTTTTGATCCGTTTCATGCAGGGCTATGATACGGTCTTTCACGTGGCAGCCAAGGCAGGAATCTGGGGTCCAAAGTATGAGTTTGAGCAGACAAATGTGACAGGTACAAGGAATGTTCTAGGAGCCTGTTTTGCAAATGGTGTTCATTCGCTTGTTTACACCTCAACTCCAAGTGTGGTGTTTAACCGCAAAGATATAAACGGAGCAGATGAAAGATTGCCATACGCACAACGTTTTTTATGTTATTATGCTTCAAGTAAGGCTGTTGCGGAACAAATGGTGCTTGCCGGCAACTCTGAAATTTTAAAAACCTGCGCTATCCGCCCACATCTGGTCTGGGGGCCTGGAGATCCGCATCTCATTCCAAGACTTATTGCAAGGGGGAAAGCCCGGAAATTAAAACAGGTCGGTAATGGTCAAAACATGGTCGATATTTCCTATGTTGACAATGTTGCAGATGCCCATGTTTTGGCAGCCGAAAATTTACATTCTGCTGCAACTGCAGCCGGTAATGCTTATTTTATATCCCAGGGCGAACCTGTCAGTCTCTGGGACTGGATTAATGATCTCTTCCAGAGACTGAATATTGAACCTGTCAAGAAGAAGATTAATGCCAAACCTGCATATTTCATAGGTGCATTGCTGGAAGGAATATATATGTGGTTCAGTGTAGAAAAAGAACCCCCAATGACCCGTTTTCTGGCAGAACAGCTTGCCAAGTCCCATTGGTTTTCCATTGATAGAGCCAGACAAGACTTCGGCTATGAACCAAGGGTTTCAACATCTGAAGGTTTAGAACGGGTTGTTAAATGGCTTGAAAATGAAAAGGTTCCAGGGTTCCAGGGGTCAAGGGGTCAAGGGTAAGAAATATTGTTGTTTCTTCCTTAGAAACCTCGACGTCATATTATATGAAAATTGTCCATGAACCCTTGACTCCTTAAATAACTAAAAAGTAATAATATACTGCTATCCGATCGCTGAAAGCTAAACAAATTTAGTTCACTTTTGTCACTTTGAAACTTTAGTTACTTCACATGAAACATTTGACAAAACTCATATTGGTTCTGTTCATTATCTCCACTCTGCTGCAGAATTTTTACAGGGTTAACCCTGCAAATGCCTTTTCAGTGGGTGATGAAAGAAAGATCGGAGAGCAGCTTCTCACCCTGGTACGCAGAGAGTTCAACCTGATGGATGAACCTGACATTATCCAGTATATCAATGAACTTGGGAGGTCAACCCTTGAAGTGGCAGGCTCCCAATACTTTGACTATCATTTTTTTGTCATTAACAACAAGGAACTTAATGCATTTGCTGCACCGTCGGGACTCATATTCTTTCATAGCGGCCTGATCCAATCATTCGATACTGAAGGCGAACTCGTTGGTGTCATGGCCCACGAAATAGGCCATGTTGTCAGCAGGCACCTGGCCGGCAGAGTAAGTAAATCCGCGATGATAAGCGCGGCAACCATGCTGGGAGTGCTCCTGGGTATTGCCTTGGGCGCAGGGGCGCTTTCAGAAGCCATTATAGCAGGTTCCGCTGCGGCAGGACAATCTGCATCCCTTTCCTTCAGTCGCCATGATGAGGAAGAGGCTGACCGGCTTGCCTTTAATTGGATGCGGGAACAAAACCGTGATCCAGCAGCGATGGTGGACATGCTGCATGAAATCTACACCATAAACCGCTACCGCATGGGATATGTTCCGCCTTACCTCCTGACCCACCCTCAACCTGAAGTTCGCATGAGCTATATCCAGGATCTCATCCTTTTCAGTGAAAAAAAGACGTATATAGAAATAGATGAGTTTCCCTTTCAAAGGTTCAAAAGCAGAGTCATCAGCATGACAAAGGAACCGATGCAACTCGTTTTATATTACCAGAAAGTGCTTTCTTCCCTGGAACCGGACTCAGAAGCAGCAGCAATGGCACAATACGTTCTGTCCCAGGCATATTTGGCAGCATCTGATTATGGAAATGCAGAATTAGCCTTGCGAAAAACACTTGCTTTTTACCCTGACAAACCTAT
>JAUXHH010000130.1 GCA_030621655.1 Desulfobacterales bacterium | reverse complement strand
CGGTCGTGATGATATACCTGGCTGCTCCATGGCAAAGGGCCCCTTTGCCATGGACACCAACCAGGATTGCGTGTTGTGCGGTAACTGCATGAAGGCCTGCCAGAATGAGGCTGTTCGGTTCAATCTCAGGCCGCCTGGGTGGGAGCTTTGGCATGCCCGTTCAGCTGATCTTGCCATGATCCTCTTTGTACCGTTACTGTGGGGAACCCAGATATTCAGGGGGCTTGACCTTACAACAATACCGATGAGGCTCAATAGTTACATCGGTTCCATGGAACTGACATATGGCCTGCTGATGATTGCTTCGGTACTGTTTGCCTACCATGTCGCTGTTGCCGGGGTAGCATTTACAGGCATGGTAGATACTGATGCAGGCAAAGGCTTCGGTTCAACCTTTTTTATGGCCATGCTGCCCCTGATCTATGCCAATGAAATTGCCATTCGGCTTGTGCCGCTTTTAAATCATGCGGCGGATTTCTTTGTTATCCTGAGCAATCAGGTGGGATATTCATTTCCGCACATAGCGTTCAGACTTGATATGCAATCCATATATATTTTGCAGCTTGCTCTTATAGTAATTGGCCTGATATTTTCTTTTATAGTGGCATCCAGGCTCATTGCATCATTACCAGCTGAAAACGTGGCACCACCATTCTTCCGGCACCTGCCCCTTATTGTGATAGCAATAGTGTCGGTTCTCCTCTTCTGACCTGCATTTCTCATGAATATTTCAGCAGTCAACAGTAACACTACATGTTATTTTTACTCCCATATTTATCGATCAGATCAAGGAGTTCTTCAAGATCAAACGGCTTGGTGATAAATTCATCTATGCCGCTTGGCTTTTGAAAAGTTGCATCAGTTTCCGTCTGCCAACCGGTAATGAGTATAACCGGTGTTTCAGGTTTTTGTTTCTTGATGCGGAAGGCGGCATCCAGGCCGTTCATTACAGGCATGCCATGATCGGTGATAACAAGATCAAAATTGTTTTCCCGGAAACACCGGACCCCTTCCTTGCCATTACTTGCCTCAGTCACTGTATGGCCGGCCTGTTCCAGTACCTGTCTGAGCAGGTTTCGGACAAGAGGTTCATCATCGATGAGAAGTATTTGCAGGTGTAACGGCAGCGTGTGTTTTTTCGGCTGGAGCAGTTTTTCCGGATCAGAGGTGGTAAGAAGGGGAAACTCAATTGTAAAAGTGGAGCCGGCTCCCTTGACACTTTTCACCATTATCGAACCTCCAATGCGTTCAACAAATCGTTTGGCAATGCGTAATCCAAGACCGGCATGCCCTCTTCCCTTGGTAGTAAAATAAGGGTCAAATATATGTGCAGCCTCCTTTTTTGACAACCCCTTTCCGTTATCCTGCACCGCCAATAGGACCTTGTCCTCTTCCTGTTTTACACTGAGGTGAATATGCCCGCCGGTAGGCATGGCATCTACAGCATTAAAAATAAGATTGGTTAACATCTCCTTAAAATCAGGACCATTGATAAGCAGAGCAGGTGTGTTTTCAGCCTCGGTTGTGAAATCGATGGTATATCCTTCTTTCTGGGGCAGGTCTTTCCATCTGAAACGGGTAAGATTCCTGACCTCCTCAATCAGAGGTTTCAAGGCCAGGAGTTCAGTCTGTTTGTGAGTATCCTCAGTTCCACGGCTGAATCCCTGCAAACTGGCAATAGTCGCTGCACCCTGCTGGGCTGCCTTTTCAATGGCATCAAGTTTTTCAGCAATTGCATTATCAACACCAGTCTCTTTGAGCAGTTTGATATTACCCAGGATTATTGTCAGGCTATTATTAAAATCATGGGCTACACCGCTGGCCATCTCCCCAAGTGAGCGCATCTTTTCAGACTGAATCAATATCTTTTCAGTGCGTTTTCTTTCAGTGATCTCATGGAATACCGCAAAACAGTTACGCTTGTCCTCTATAAGTGAAGAAGATAAGGTGATCTCAACCGGAACAGTTATGGAGTCCCGCCGAAGGGCAGATGTTTCAAAGGTTGTCTTGTGCCCTTTTTTCTGCTGTTTGCCTTCAAGAAACTGACGAAATTTTTCGGTCTGGCTTTCTTGCAGGTCAGCAGGGAAGAGCATTTCTATTTCCCGTCCCATAACCTCGCTGGCAAGCCAGCCAAAAAGTTTTTCTGCGGCTGGATTCCAAAGAATTATTCGCCTGAGATTATTTACGCCGACAAGGGCATCGCCTGTAGCATTAAGAATTGCCTTAAGCTGCCCTGCAAGTTTCCCGAGATCTTTTTCCGTGGATAATCTTTCGGTTACATCCTGCCCCAGGGACAGACAGGCAGACATGTCGCCATTATTGTCGTATTGATAAACACTATGGTGCCACTCACAAGAGATAATATGCCCTGAAGCAGTCCTGTTTTCAGCAAGGGAATATATTTCAGTCTGGCCCATTTTCAGTTTGTGTATAATTTCTGAAAATCTTTCCTGGGACTTGCCGCTGGCAAAAAACTCTATAAAGGGTTTCCCTAAAACTTCATTTGCGGCATTGCCGAAAATGATTTCTGCATTTGTATTCCAACGGGTAATGTCACCATGAGAATCCCAGCCAACCACAGCGAGAGGAACAATTTCTATGAGCTGGTCAATCTCACCCTGAATATGCTCAATATTTTCATTGCCGTCTACCATGGCAGCATAGAGGTGTTCCATGCGGTTTAATATTTCCATCCACATGTTGTCTTTCAACCTTTCCTCTTCTATGCGGTTGGTAATATCTCTGGCGATATGAAGGAAATGGGTCTCGCCGTTCTTTTCATCAGTAACAGGATAGATATCAATCTTATAATGGTGCGGAACGGAGTCGATCATGACATCCTGGTGGGTGATGCTGACATGCTTTCCTGTAGACAGAGCCTCGTGCACAGGACATTCATCAATCTGTTGCTTGCAGAAGTTCATGCAGCTCTTGAGAACCTCGTGACATGTTTTTCCCTGAATATCATCGAGGTTAAGATTATTTTCAGTAAGGAATGTATCGTTGGCGCCTACAACTTTGAGGTCCCGGGAAAGTATAACTACTGCTTCCCTGTAGCCTGAGGCAAGTATGTCGGAGAATGTTTGAGAATTTCCCATTTTATTGCAGCAACTCCAAAGGGTCTAACCCGGATATTTCAGTGGACAGTACAGGACATGCAGGGATCAAAAGAACGGATAATGTGATTTACCTCGACAGGATCATTTGTGTCAGAGACACTTACACCAGTCAGGGCCTGCTCAACAGGCCCCGGCTGTCCGTTTTCATCCCTGGGCGACATATTCCAGGCAGATGGTGTCACAACCTGGTAGTTATCAATCAGGTTTGAGGAAATTTTCATCCAGTGTCCCAGGCTGCCACGTGCAGCTTCTGTCAGGCCGATACCATTAGACGTGAATCTGCTGGAGGGTACAGCATAAAAAGGTTCAGCCGGATTAATCCTTTCAAGCCAGTTGGACATCTCTTTTGTAAGCCTGCACATTTCCCGGAGCCTGGCAAACATGCGTGTCATGACTGAAGAGTCCATCTGGCGTATCATATCTGTCAACAAGGGGTCACCGGCAATAATCATCCTTGCCAGGGGCCCGACCTCAACAGTCTTGCCGTCATAGCGTGGCGCCTTGGCCCAGCTGTATGCCCCGGTCTTATCTGCCAGTGGAGAAGTCACCCCATCCAGTGGATGTCTTGCTTCGACAGCATCCCTGAAAAAGGACGCACCTATATGTTCTTTGATGAGTGCCTGGTCAAATGGCTTGGTTCTCCCATCAAAATAACCTTTAGGCAGCCAGGTGGATCCATCCGGGAGATCATAGGCACCGTAACTCATATACCTGTTCGGTCCTTTGCCTATTCTATCAAGTCCGGCCTCAAGGCACATTGTAAGGAAAAGCCCGAGGTCACTTTCACCATGCTGGGGATTGGACTGCCATTCTAAAAGTTTATCAAAGCTGTCGATATCAAGCCATTCGCTTAAGGCGCAGCCCAGGAATCTTTTTTCAAGGAAATCCCGGAATTCGTTCAGGATGCCTATTGTTCTCGTCAGGCTGCTGAGATTCATAGTTGAGGTTGTGCCGGTAGGGTGAATTGCCAGGCTGTTCGGCCACTTGCCTCCGACCAGCCCCATAATCTCCAAGGCGCTTTGCCTGGCCTTTAAGGCAAGTACGACCGAAGAGCCGTTCATGGCAGTAAAGCGCTGATTCACGGATTCATATACACTGAGTTTATTGTAGCGGGGACTGGTCAGGTCGGGAGCGAAGAGGAGATAATAGTGGCTCAGGTGGCTCATGACCACCTCGATACCCAGGATAAGGTTTTTCATGTGAAAGCCGTTTTCAGGCATTTCCGCACCCTGTGCCTGGGCCAGGCATTTCGCAGCAGCTACACCGTGAGAACCACTACAGATGCCGCATATACGGGGAGTAATCACCAGTGCATCCATCGGTGATCTGCCAGGCATTATCCGTTCGAAACCGCGGAACATGATACCGGAACTCTTTGCAGAAATGACCGTATTGGCATCAACTTCAAGTTCAACGCGCAAATCCCCTTCGAGCCTGTTGAAAGGGTCAATTGCAATCAGTTTAGCCATGGCATCTCCATCGGATGTTTTCTATACGTTCAATAAATCAACTGAAAGTACACTCAGCTGATCCATTTGAAAGAAACAGCATTTTTTTTCAATCTCTCCGGACAGGCCAGTTTGGACATGCCGGAGATCCCAACGAACCAGGCCTTGGGAACATCCAGGGGAAGAGTTACGGGGACATCCCCGATTTTTCTCGTACTGAAATATGGCCGCTGCTTGTCAGGAAAAAGTGGTGAAGTGCAGGCAATACAGGGAAAACCTCCCCTGGTGCAACTTCCTGTACGGCCCAGCCACAGCCTTTCATTGCAGTCAGACTCACACAGGGTCCCCTTGCAGCCGAGAAATTCAAACAGGCACCCCTGCTGGGAATAACCGACTGCTGATGCCTTAAATTCATAGTATTCATTCCTGGGACATCCATGATGGGCCAGCTTACTGAAAAACACCTTTGGCCGGTGAAATTCATCAAGGCCGTCCATGTCCAGCCAGCCTTTAAGGAGAGCCGTCATGGTTTCAACAATCCAGTCAGGATGTGACGGACAGCCGGGTACGTTGACTACCGGCAGTCCGTTTTTAGAAATAAATTCACTGCCAAGCAACCCTCCCTTCCGGTTATGGAGAAACTGCAGCCCGCTCATTTCGTTGATATTTTCGTGGGCGGTAACAACACCACCGAAGGCTGCACAGGTACCAACAGACATTATCATTTCTGCATGTTTACAGAAATCGGCCAGCCAGTCACGGAATGGCCTGCC
>JAUXHH010000082.1 GCA_030621655.1 Desulfobacterales bacterium | reverse complement strand
AAACAAAAGCCGGTTAATACCCTGTATTTTATGATCGTGCGCACCATAGACTATGCCCAGGCGGATGAGGGTATATCGGAGGCCATGCTTTTCATGCATCTGCCTTAAGGTCATCTCAGTCATCAGTTTGGACTTGGCATAATTTGAAAGGGAAGAGTCCAGGTCCAGATGGTCTTCTTCTGTCAGGTTCTCGCCTGGCGGCAAAGTAGCGGCTGAACTGATGTGAATATAAGGAATATTCAGGGCAAGTGCTGCGCGCGCAAGGTTTATGCTGCCCAGGTAGTTGACTTCGTATGACAGTAAGGCATCGCTTTTAATTGTCGTGATAGCACAATTAATAACAAAATCGGGCTTATTTCTCTTAAAGTAACCGATGATGTCATCGAGTTGGCGAAGACTGAGTTTTTTGCTATTAGGGGATCTGACATCAATTTCAGGCGTCTTGGTTTTAAAATAATGCAGCAGATAACCGCCGATGAGGCCTGACCCCCCGACAAGCAAGCCGTTTATTTTAGGTGATGTGTCAGAATTGTCCATAGCGCCCATTTATTATATCAAGCTGTGCTTGGTTTATAGTATTAAAATAGCGTTTTCAACCAGTTTAAACTCCGGGGAAGCCTTTGTCTGGGTAGTTCTCCGAGCGTGTTCCTGAATGTTTGTTCAATGTACTTACCCTCTCTATAATTTGAAGTCAAGTTGAAGCTTGAGCAGCACCTCATACGGTAATTGTTGCCATCCATAGTCAATTGCGGTAAAAAAAATCAAACAGGTGGCCATTTTTTTAGGAAAAAACAGTAAATCATATTTTAAATTACAGCAAAATATGCAGAATAGCAAAAAGAGCAGACTCAGTTGTTTTAAGGCTTATGATGTCCGGGGTAGGGTCCCTGACGAATTAAATGAGGATCTGGCATTTAAAATCGGGCAGGCTTTTGCCACTTTTTTAAATGCCCGTCGTGTTTTAGTCGGCTACGACATCCGTCTTTCCAGCAAAGATTTGGTGTCTGCCCTGTCCCAGGGATTGACAACCTGTGGAGTTGAGGTGCTCGACATCGGACTCTGTGGCACCGAGGAGGTTTATTATGCAACGGGTGCCCTTGATGCAGACGGGGGTATAATGGTGACCGCAAGCCACAATCCTGCAGAATATAACGGCATGAAGTTTGTGCGCAGGGAGGCCAGGCCCATAAGCAGCGATACCGGGTTGGTGGAAATACAAAAAATGGTACTGGATGATTCCTTTGTAAAGGGAACCGCATCGGGGTCCATTCACAACCAGGAAAATATACGCGGCCGCTATGTAGAACACATTCTCAGCTATATAGATTTGGACTCCTTGCAACCGATCAGGGCTGTCGTCAATGCTGGGAACGGATGCGCAGGCCCGGTAATTGATCTTCTTGAAAAAAGATTGCCTATAACATTAATAAAGTTGCAGCATGAACCTGACGGCAGTTTTCCACATGGTGTCCCCAATCCTTTGCTGCCAGGCAACAGGGAAAATACAGCAAGGGCAGTCATACAGGAGAAAGCTGATATCGGTATTGCCTGGGACGGCGACTTTGACCGCTGCTTTCTGTTCGATGAAAGGGGAGCCTTTGTAGAAGGATATTACCTGGTAGGATTACTTGCCCAGTCCATGTTGCGGGGGAGAAGTAAGCCGCAAAAAATAATTCATGACCCCAGGCTGATTTGGAATACCAGGGAAATTGTTAGCAGGGAGGGTCATGTGCCAGTGATGACCAGAACCGGGCATGCCTTTATAAAGGATAGGATGAGAGCTGTGGATGCTCTCTATGGCGGCGAAATGTCAGGGCACCATTATTTCAGGGATTTTAATTACTGCGACTCCGGCATGATTCCCTGGTTGCTTGTCTGGCAGCTTATGAGCCGGACTAAAATGACACTTTCAGAAATGCTTGCAGAACCCATGAAACGTTTTCCTGTCAGCGGCGAGATCAACCGGGTGGTAGATGACCCTGATTTAGTGCTGGCGCGTATTGAAAACCTGTACAGCGATACACCGTGTGAAAAAGACTTCACCGATGGTTTAAGTATTTCCTGCAATACCTACCGTTTTAATGTGCGGAAATCAAATACCGAGCCGCTGCTGCGGCTGAATGTTGAAAGCCGCGGAGATCACGCCCTGATGGAGGCCAAAACTGAGGAACTGCTGCAGTTGATTGAAGGGTGATGGTTAAGTCGTTTTCCTCTATTTTTATGTTCATTTTCTTTACTTGCCTAAAGAAAACGAACCAGCAGCGAAGCGGCGAAAGAAAGGGCAGGCGTTCACTCGCCGTTTCACTGCTGGTTCGACTGTGCTGCTAAGGCTGCGTGAAATGGCAGAAATCGAAAAAGTTATTTTAAAAAAACGGATTACAGTCCGTCCACTATTGCATTAAACGTCGCGCTGGCCCGCATAACCTGGGTCACCTTAGCGTGGTCCGGCCAATAATAACCACCAATATCAGCGGGTTGGCCCTGGGCGCCATTGAGCTCGCCAATAATTTTCTCTTCATTTTCACCAAGCTTCTGTGCCACTTCAGCAAAGCGCGCCTGCAGATCGCTGTCCTGTTCAGCCAGAGTCTGTGCCCAGTATAGTGCCAGGTAGAAATGGCTGCCACGGGTATCCAGTTCATGCACCTTGCGGGAAGGCGACTTCTCGTTTGCCAGAAATCTCCCTATTGCCCGGTCAAGGGTCTGCGCAAAAATCCGGGCCTTTTCGTTGTTGAATGTACTGTAAATATGCTCGAACGAAGGGACAAGGGCGCAGAATTCGCCAAGGGAGTTCCAGCGCAGATGTCCTTCCTGGAGAAACTGCTGGACATGCTTGGGCGCCGAGCCGCCTGCCCCGGTCTCAAACAACCCCCCGCCGTTCATAAGCGGTACAATTGACAGCATTTTGGCACTGGTGCCCAACTCAAGGATCGGAAACAGGTCGGTGAGATAATCACGCAGGACATTGCCGGTCACCGCAATGGTATCTTCCCCCTTTCTGATCCTGGCCAGTGAAATACGCATTGCTTCCACCGGCTGCATGATACGGATATCCAGGCCGGATGTATTGTGTTCGGGCAGATAGGCTTTGACCTTTGTAATAATCTCGGCATCATGGCCTCTGTTCTCATCGAGCCAGAAGATTGCCGGGGCAACTGTCGCCCTGGCCCTGGTCACCGCCAGCTTGACCCAGTCCCTAATTGGTGCATCCTTTGTCTGGCATGACCTGAAGATGTCACCTTCTTCCACCTGCTGCTCTAAAAGGGTTATGCCGGAGCTGTCAACAATGCGGATAGTGCCTTTAGCCGGGGCCGTAAATGTCTTGTCGTGGGATCCGTACTCCTCTGCCTTTTGCGCCATCAGGCCGACATTGGAGACACTTCCCATGGTGGCAGGATCAAAGGCCCCATGTTGCTTACAGTCCTCAATGACCTCCTGGTAAATTGTCGCATAACACCTGTCAGGCACCATGGCGATGCAGTCGTGGAGTTGGTCGTCCGGCCCCCACATTTTACCGCCGTCACGGATGACGACAGGCATGGATGCATCGACGATGACGTTGTTGGGGACATGCAGGTTGGTGATGCCCTTGCTGGAGTCAACCATGGCCAGTTTCGGGTGTGTTTGATAAACAGCTTCAATGTCCGCCTCTATCTCTGCCCTTTGCGATTCCGGCAGGCTCTGGAGTTTAGTGTAGAGATCACCCAACCCATTGTTGACATTGACCCCCAACTTTTCAATGAGCGCAGCATGTTTTTCGAAAACTTCTTTGTAGAAAACAGCGACACAGTGACCGAACATGATGGGGTCCGAGACTTTCATCATTGTCGCCTTGAGGTGCAACGATAGCAGGACTCCGTCGTTTAGGGCTTCTTCAATCTGTTCCTTAAAGAATTTGCGCAGGGCGTGGACATTCATGGCAGAACTATCAAGGATCTCTCCAGCCTTTAGATCGATTTTTTCTTTGAGCGCGGTTCTCTGTCCATCATCACCGACAAACTCAATTCGCACCTCGCAAGCGTCACTGACCGTAGTGGATTTTTCACTTGCGTAGAAATCTCCACCTGTCATGTGTGCGACACGTGATTTTGATACCAGGGGCCACTCCTTCATCAAACGATGCGGGTTCTTGCGGCCGAACATTTTAACTGATGCAGCGGCCCGCCGGTCAGAATTTCCTTCTCTTAAGACCGGGTTTACGGCACTGCCGAGCACCGTGGCATAGCGTGCCTGCAGTTCCTTTTCGGCATCGGTTTTCGGCTCCTCAGGATAGTCAGGAATTGAGTAGCCTTTTTCCTGCAGCTCTTTGATTGCCGCTTTCAATTGCGGAATGGAAGCACTTATGTTTGGCAGTTTGATGATATTGGTCTGCCCTAGCTTGACGAGATCACCGAGTTCAGCCAGGAAATCCGGGATTTGCTGGCTTTCGGTCAGGGATTCCGGAAAGTTTGCAATGATTCTGCCGGCAAGGGAGATATTCTTTTTTTCAAAGACGATTCCGGTCCCCTTTGTATAGGCCTGGAGAATTGGAAGCAAGGAATAGGTCGCCAGAGCGGGGGCTTCATCGATTTCTGTATATATAATAGTTTGTGCTGTCATGTCCTTTCCTTATTTATAAAGTCAGTTACATAATGGGATCAGGAATATTTTGTAGTGCTCATTGTTAAGTCATAAAGCTGTCAGTTTTCTATTATTGTAATCGTTACGTAAAAGCTATACATCTGTACCGGAAAAGCAGCAAGAATTATCACATGCAGTCCGGGATTGCAATTATCATATTACATTTAAGTAAATGAAAGAAACCGCGTGCTGCGAGGTTAAGTATTTATCGATGTATGTATCAATAACCTTGGATAAAATGAGAAGGATTTTCAGAACAGAACTCTGGACGGCCCTCCGTGATATTCTTTTCCCGGAGCGCTGCCTTGCCTGTGGTGCTGGACTGCAAGGGTGTAAGGATATTTCTTACTGCCAAGCATGTCTACAGGATGTCCGTTTCATCCAGGAACCATTCTGCACGACCTGCGGTAAACCATTTGATAATAGTGCGGGAGAGAGTCACCTCTGCGGCTATTGCCTCAAGCATGAGTGGCATTTTACCAAGGCACGTGCTGTTGTATGTTATCAGGCGCCGGTGGCGGAGGCTGTCAGGATCTTTAAGTACAATGGAAAAATGCACGGTCTCGAAACCTTTGCGGCCTTGACGCGACAATATCATCTGCATCACCCCCTGCCGGAACCGGAACTTATTCTTCCTGTGCCGCTCCACCCAAAGCGATTGCGCAAGAGAGGCTTTAACCAGGCTCTGGTACTCTGCAGGAAATTATTTCCAAAGATTAAAGAGAGAATTGCTCCCCATGTATTGGAGCGGCACCAATGGACCCTTCCCCAAACAGGTTTAAACGGTGCAGAGCGAAGAAGGAATGTCAAAAATGCTTTCAGGATAAAAAATCCGGAGAAGATAAAAAATAAAAAAATTCTTCTGGTGGATGATGTTTTTACCACCGGTTCCACCGTGAACGAGTGTGCCAGGATTCTTTTAAAAAATAAGGCGGCTGATGTGGAGGTTTTTACTTTTGCCCGGGCCACAGATCGACAATAAAATGAATGAGTACATCTACCTATCCTCAGGTGAAGTAAATGCTCGGAAAATCTAAAATGGTCTATGAGGAAAGGCCAATTTGCCTATCAACCTGATGCATCATGTGCAAAAAGGTGCACTTTTTCAGAAGTTTAGCGACTGGTACCACAAAGTAGCATTTTATTTTCCTGCAAAAGAATAAGTTTATTTTATTCAAAATTTTTTTCAAAAAAAACGTATAAATTAGATTTTGGGAGAAAAATGGAGCTATCGGGAGAAATTAGGACCTGATTTTTTATTAACATTTTCTAAAAATCAATCATCCTGCTCGATAACCCCATATAATCTTAATACAAATCTAGCATTTGCCGAAAAGCATGATTTTTTACGTAATTAGCAAGGGAATTTTCTGCAAATCCAGCAATAGAGTGCATCAGGAAATTGTTGAAAACCAACCCGGTCCTGAAATCAAAATCATCGTAAATCGTCTTTGACGGGCATCCGAGTTTCTATTAAAAAAAAGGCCAAAGGAGATAATACGAGAACGGGTTCAAGATCATCTGTTCTATCACTTTCCGTTTCATTTCCTCTCTAGTAACAAAAACTTACATATCGATCCCATTTTAAAAGGAACACTACAGTTGGGAAAGAACAAATTATTCGGGCAAGATTTTTCTTGTCCTTATTGCAGATTCTGGATGGAGCGGTCTTAATGCTTTGGAATGAAGTCAAGGAAATATTAAAGCATAAACTCCCTGAAGCGGTACAGCATTTGTGGATAGACCCTTTGACCTGTATCGGTGCAGATGAGAATCACATTGAACTGGCGTGCCCTGATAAATTCTTTTGTCTCTGGGTGAAGGAGAATTATTTAAAGTTTATTGAGGAAAGTTTGGTGCAGTTGGGGAAGACCTCAGCGAAAATCCTTTTTTCCGTAGCAAGTCCAGTCCTGAATGAATCAACGGTCCCATTATTGGAGGGCAGTACCAGGGAACAGCTTCGCCTGCCGGCAATTCCCGAAGTCACCTCAAATATCAGAAATCTGCATCCCAAGTATGTCTTTGAAGAATTTATGGTGGGGGATTCCAACCTTCTGGCCCATTCGGCATGCCAAGCCATTGCCAATGGTGACACTACCCTTGGTCCTTCTCTGTATATTAATGCCGGCACCGGGTTGGGCAAAAGCCACCTGACACATGCGGTGGCTCACTCCATCGCAAATAATTTTCCCGGAACCAGGCTGCACTATTTGACAGCCCAGCAGTTTTCCTCTGAAATGGTTTCCCGTATCAGGTCCAATTCCATGGATGTATTTAAGGATAAATATCATAATCATTGTGATGTGTTACTCATTGAAGATGTTCAGTGCTTGACCGGAAAGGTAAAAACCCAGGAAGAACTTAATGAGCTGTTGGATGTTTTGATGAAGGCAGGTAAACGCATTATTTTAACCGGTTCCTCAGTCCCCCGTAAACTATCCAAAATTGATGAGGGATTTCGCTCCCGCATGGCTGCCGGATTGATTTCAACCATCAATCCCCCTGACTTGATGACAAGCCGGTTGATCATTAAGCGCAAGGCCGTAAACTGCAATTTACTTTTTGATGATGAATTA
>JAUXHH010000234.1 GCA_030621655.1 Desulfobacterales bacterium | reverse complement strand
AGTTCCTGTGCCTGATGCTGGCCAAAATAGGAAATTTTGACATTATGGCCTAACTTCACTTTGCCTTCATCCTGATTTTCCAGTCCCGCAAGGATTCGCATCAGGGTTGACTTGCCGGCTCCATTTACACCCACCACCGCCAATTTGTCTCCCCGCTGCAGTTGAAACGAAACATCTTGAAATACCTTTTTATCTTCGTAGCGCTTCTCCAGAGATTCAATGTCCAGGGAAAGTCGACCGCTTGGGACTGCCGGTGGGAAACGAAAGGATACTTCCTGCTCAGTTTCCGCCAACTCAAGCCGTTCCATACGTGACAACTGTTTCAAGCGGCTTTGCACCTGTTTAGCCTTTGTTGACTTGGCACGAAACCGCTGAACAAAGCGCATGGTCTGCTTGATCTGAGCCTGCTGATTGGCATAGGCAGCCCTTTCAACCTGCATGCGTATTTCTTTATCGTCAACGTATTTTGAATAATTCCCTTTAAAAACTGTCAACCGCCCCAAACTGATCTCCCAGGTGGTTGTCGTCACCTGGTCCAGAAAGGTCCGATCATGTGAAATAATCACCAGCCCCCCATCATAGGTGAGCAAAAAATTTTCCACCCAGGTCAGAGAATCAAGGTCGAGATGGTTGGTGGGCTCATCAAGGAGGAGCAGGTCGGGCATGGCAAGCAAGAGCTTGGCGAGCATGAGCCGCATAAGCCAACCACCGCTCAGCGTGCTGCTCGGGCGGTCAAAATCCTGCACCGAAAACCCCAGCCCCATGAGTACTTTTTCTATCTTGGACTGCACCCTGAAAATATCAATCCTTTCCAGCCGGTACTGCAGTTCACCCTGCTGTTTCAGCAGATTACTGAACTCGGAGTTTTCAGGGTCAACTGCTTCCAACTGTCGGTTAATCTCGTCAAGGTCCTGCTGCATGACCAGGGCCTCGGCAAAGGCATTTTCCGCCTCCTGGTAAATGGTACGCCCGGAATCCAGCGCAGTGGCCTCCTGGGGCAGGTAGGCCATACTGAACCGTTTAGGCCGCTTTACCACGCCAGGGTCGGTTTCAGAAATGCCACCGATGACCTTGAGCAGGGTTGATTTTCCAGCACCATTAACTCCAACCAGCCCGATACGGTCATTGTCATTGATGCGGGCTGAGATGTTATTAAACAGCAGTTTGTCGCCGTAGATTATTTCAAGGTTGTTAATGGTTAGCATTAAAATGGTAGTAATAGTGTCTAGAATTTAATTGAAATGTCAGTGGCCAGCAATCAGCATAAAACAAGGTTTCAAGGGGTCAAGGATTCAAGGGGTCTAGTTTTAAAAGCACTTGCACCTTGTGTCTGTCTACCCGCCTGCCCGTCAATCATTGTCAGAGTCATAAAACGGCAATCATCATGAGTTTTTGTTTGCTGACAAAAATTATGGAACTATTAATATTCTCAGACCAAACGGATGGAGTACAGAAAAAAATAATCCCCAACACTCCTCAACTCCAATTCTTTTATAACCGCTTGATCCTTTTAGCTATTTCCCAATTTTTTTCTTTTCCCCTCGAACCCTTGAATCCTTGACCCCTTGTGTCAATCGTCAGCAGTTTTTATGCTGACAAACCTGTATCTACAATTTAACAAGCCATAACTGTATTTCTCGCCTGCTCCTTATCAAAGACCAATTCAACCCCATTCAACAAACCGAGTCCAGCCAATCTCTTCATGCTGACATTATTAGGACCGCGAAAGGCGGACTCATCTGCAGCAGCGAGGGAGAGACATTTTTTCCCGTTTCGCATCATTTGCCTCAGAAGTTTTCTGGCCTGTTTAAAGAGAGCCCGTGAAATAACAAGCTCTCCAAAAGCCGGATGATAAGGCCCTGCCAGTACTCTCTTCTCCAAATCTTCGGAGGGTTGCAGCCCCATGCGCACCACTTTCATATGATGCTCATCAAAAATATTTTTCACTCTGCACGTCAGTGCTATGGCCTTTAATAATGACAACGGCTTGTAAGCGTCTTCCAGGTAAAGCTTCTCAAGACCGCTTCCTTTTATCACCAGGGTTGGATATATCCTGACAAAATCAGGCGCAAGCGCTGCCACTCTTCTTGCTGTTGCCATAAGCTTGTTTGTACTGTCCCCAGGGAGTCCGCACATGAGCTGAGCGCCAACTGTAAAGCCATTTTCCCTGAGAAGTTGTATTGCCCCTTCTGACTGTTCAACCGAGTGCCCCCTTACACTGGCTTCCAGAACATTCAGGTCGAGAGACTGGATGCCAAGTTCAACAATGGACACGGAGTGTTCCTGCAAAAAGGCAATAATATCTGCATCAATATAATCCGGCCGTGTTGAAATCCTGATGGAGTTTACCTGTCCAGCATCGATATAGGATATGACCGCACTAAGCAATTCCTTTTGTCTTTGCAGGGGAAGTCCGGTGAAGCTGCCGCCGTAAAAGGCTACCTGCACCTCATTTCTTCCCTCTTTTCTGGGATGGCCCAGCCATTGCTCTATAGTCTCCCTGACAACCACAGGACTGACCGGTTGGTCTTCCTGCGCTGAATGGCCGGTTATCGTGTGCTGATCACAGAAAATACAGCGATGTGGGCAGCCCTGGTGCGCTATAAAAATTGGAATTACGAGAAGCGACATACTTAATAATCTTATGCTTGCATGAAGATCAGTTTGAATTAGCCCGGGTTTCTCACAAGTCGAGACGCCGGATAGACAAAGTGTAAGGGGGTTGAGCTATACTTTAGTATGCACCCTTAAAGACAGGGTATAAACTTACCGCCTTACACTGCAGGCTATACGGATGTATCGGCTTGCCTTGTGCGAACAGTTCAGCATATTTTTTCATCTACACCATTCGTAAACACTCTGTTCCTGTTAATATTCTGTATACCATCTTCTATGCCCTCAGACTATCACCATTCATTATTGAATGCTGAAATGTTCGTGAGAAATGCGGGCCAATGCAGGCCTATAAAATTATGCGAAAACTAACGCAAAAGAAATTCTCCATCAGTGTTGAACAGAAGCGCTTTCTGGAAAATTACCGTAAATGGGGATATTCGGATCGAAGCAGTATTGTGCGTGACGCCCTTAATAGTTTCATAAAAGAACTGGAAGCTGCTGAACGAAAAACTATAATGAAGAAAAAAGCGCACGAGCTTTCTTCTGATTATAAAGAGAATGGCAGGCTCACAGCATTTTCTAAAGTGGATAAAAAGGAAGGGCGATGAAGCAGGGTGAAATCTGGGACATTA
>JAUXHH010000194.1 GCA_030621655.1 Desulfobacterales bacterium | reverse complement strand
AGAAATCCACCAATCAGCAGGATAAAAAACAAAATGGACAAGAGGTTAAAATAGCGCTCAATGAAATGCCGGACCGGAGCACCAAACTTGTATATAAAGGCTGCGACCAGAAAAAAACGGGCCGAGCGGGATACAAGCGACATGAGCATAAAGGTCGCAAAATTTATCTTGAAGGCGCCAGCCGTGATTGTGAAGAGTTTGTAGGGCAGCGGGGTAAAACCTGCGGCCCCGACAGCAAGGGCATCATACTGTTGGTAAAGGTTCTGCACCACTTCGTATTTATCATGCAGACCATACCACTCAAGGATCTTCACGCCAATGGTATCCATGAAACCCATACCCAGCCCATAGCCGATTGCCCCTCCCAAAACCGAACCGGCAGCACAAATAGCTGCGTAGCGGAAAGATTTTCGTGGAACCGAAATACAGAGAACTATGAGAAAGACGTCCGGCGGAATCGGGAAAAATGATGATTCAGCAACTGCAATAAGAAACAGGGCCCAAACCCCGGAAGGGGATTGCACCCAAAGCAGAGACCTGTCATATATCTGCCTGATCCAGCCTACCTTCTGTGCGCCTTTTTCATCTGCTGATTTTATCATTGTTATTGGACGGCTGCAGCCTGAAATCAGTCGTTTTTCCAACCATGATCGCCGATCAGATTGACAAAGCGAACAAATTCGATGGTTTTTTCCGTAATTTCGCCATCTTTTTTTGTGACTAAACGCAAATCCTGCACAGCACGGTCTCCGACCGGAATAACAAGGCTGCCTGGGTCTGCCAGTTGTTCAAGGAGAGGTAAAGGAACCTTCGGGCCGCCTGCGGTTACAATTATTGCATCGTAGGGTCTATATTCCGGCCAGCCGTTAGTACCATCATCCAGCTTGGTAAGGATATTAAGATAGTGCAGTGAGTCAAAAACCTTCCTGGCCTGCACGAGAAGAGTATCCATTCTCTCAACAGTGTATACCTTTTCACAAATCTGCGAGAGAATTGCGGCCTGGTACCCGGACCCGGTGCCTATCTCCAGAATGTGTTCATGTCCCTGCAAGCCTAAGGCCTGAGTCATAAGGGCGACTATATAGGGTTGGGAAATGGTCTGCCCCCTGCCAATCGGCAGCGGGGAGTCGCCATAAGCCTGGCTCTTCAACGCGTCTTCAACAAATAGATGGCGCGGGACCTTTCTCATGGCATCCAAGGTTTTTGGATCATGTATGGAGCGGGGTATCAGCTGCTCTTCAACCATCCTGTGCCGCACTTTTTCAAAATCGGATGCAAGTAAACTCACTTGGGTAAGCCACCTTCCTCGAATTCCTCCTCGGTTAAGGATCGATATGTGACTGCTTGAACAATATCTCCTGCAAAAGTTATCTTGACCATTTCATATTTTTTTTCACCAAGCTTGTCCCCGATATAAGGCGTCTTACGCAGGGCAGTCTTTTTTGCATCATAATAGACCCAGAGTTCTCCGCCCTCTACCATTTCATATTGCTCGTTAGGCTGACCCAAATAGGTGAGGACCTGCTCTTTTGTCGTTTTTTCAGGAGACACCAAACAAACATCTGAAACAAGATGTCTGACATTTTTTTTAGCACAACCAGCACCGCCCAAAAGTAATGACAACAATAGGGCGACAGCAATAATAATCCGTTTATTATACATCCATTTCTCTCCGGTCATATATTCCTGCCAGGCTTATTGATTAACTGCACTCACCTGGCCAAAAACTTCTTAAAATATTCTGCAGCGAAGCAAGGATATACTGAACATCTCCCTTTTTCAATAAATATGTACCTTTCTAATCATCCTTTTGTAGCCCGTTCAAGAATCTTGTAGCTTCGTTCTACCATTTTCCTTGGATCAACCATGAGGCCTGCCTGGATCAAGGCGTTATCAAATATTTGCTCAATTATATTTTTAGCAAAACTTTCATCAGTACCCCGCAGAAGGGACAACTGCTTGATGAGAGAATGACCGGTGTTAATCTCCAGGTTTTTTGTCCCCGCTTCCTGGAAAGATTCCCCCTTTTCAAGCCTGGCAGCCTGCATCACCCGTTCCATGGTACTTGTCATATAGCTGTCCGGATTAACAACAATAGCAGGACTTTCCACCAGCCGTTTTGAGACGATCACCTCCTTAACCCGGTCACCAAGGGCATCCTTGATCCAACCGGTCAGGGATTTGACCACCTCCGGTTCCAGTGCAGATTCCGTTTCCTTTTCTTCAGCATCCCCGGTGCTTTTTATAGCAGAAAGATCAAGGTCACCCCGATCCGCTGAGACCAGTTTCTTGCCATCAAACTCACCAATATGGTTCATGACAAAGTCATCGATCGGTTCCAGGGTGTAGATGATCTCAATATTCCTTTTTCTGAAGGCCTCGACATAGGGTCCTGATTCAGCAGCTGTTCTGGACGGGCCATTGATGTAGTAGATCTCTTTCTGGCCTTCAACCATGCGTTCTATATAGTCTTCCAGGGAAATCAACTTACCCGCTTCTGAGTTTGATGATTCAAATCGCAGCAGCTTGGCGATCTCGTCACGATAGGCATAATCCGAGGTAACGCCCTCTTTGAGATAAATGCCGAAATCAGCAAAAAAATCATTATACTTTTCAGCATCTTCCCTGGCCTGCTCGCCGAGGAACTTAAGAAAACGTCTGGTGAGAACCTTCTTCAACTTTGCCACCAGTGCAGAATCCTGCAAGGCCTGGCGCGATATATTCAAAGGCAGGTCCTCACTGTCAACAACCCCTTTCAGGAAACGCAGCCATTCCGGCAGGATGTTCTCGCTGTGCTGTTCTATAAGTACTTTCTGGCAGTAAAGGTTAACCCCTGATTTCATGCGACCAAAGCCAAGCCTTTCAATATTTTCCCTGGGCACAAAGAGCAGGGCATTGATAGCCAGTGGAGCATCTGCGGTAAAATGAAGGCGCTGCAGAGGTTCGTCAAAGGCATTGCCGATGAACTTGTAAAACTCGGTATACTCCTCCTCCTTAATCTCATTTTTATTTCGTGCCCACAGGGCCTGGACTGTGTTGACTGTTTCGCCTTTGACCTTGATGGGAAAGGGAACAAAATTTGAATACTGCTTGATGATTCCCTTGATCTTTTCCTCATTGGCAAATTCATGGGCATCATCCTTAAGCTCAACAATTATCCTGGTGCCGCGGCGAAGGCCCTTCTCTTCTGTCAGCGTATAGCTGCCGCCGCCGTCCGAGGACCATTCATGGCCCTCAGCATCCGGGGCATAGGAGCGCGACAGAACCCTCACCTTTTGGGCCGCCATAAAGGCAGAATAAAAGCCAACGCCAAACTGACCGATCAGACTGATATCCTTTTTGGCAGCCTCGGCCAGATCTGCAAGAAAGGTATCTGAGCCTGAATGGGCAATGGTGCCGAGATTCATTTCCATCTCTGCCCGGGTCATGCCAATACCGGTGTCGGTGATGGTCAGCGTGTGGCTTGTATCATCCACATCAATTGTTATTTCCAGCGGCACATGGCTGTCAAACACCTCTTCTTCCAGGAGACGCTGATGTCTGAATTTTTCCAGGGCATCAGCAGCGTTGGAAATCAACTCACGCACAAAGATATCCCGCTCCGTGTAGAGCGAATGGATGACAATATCGAGTAATTTCTTGACTTCCGCCTGAAACTCTTTTGTTTCTGATTTGATTTTTTCCTTGGCCATTTAAATGCCCCCTATTATTTTTACAGTTTGATTTTTAGCCTTTATTTCGGCAAAGATGATAATCATCATGCACAGTCTGTCAAGAAATAGAGGTGCAACTCAATAAGCCTTGTCAACTTTATAGAAAAACTTTCTGCAGATATAGAGGAACCCGGGAACATACAATCATGAGAATTATTGCCTTTGGAGATATTCATATGAACCTCGGTGATGTCGAAAGCATCCCGG